>DYPS01000012.1:0-37924 GCA_020719775.1 Desulfosporosinus sp.
ACTTTTTCCCCACCTTTTGTGATGGCTATCGTTTTAAGTGAATTTGGTACAGATGAAGAGACACTTGATATAAAACTCAAAGGATTATATTCTACCGCTTCCCCTTGTGTATGGTTAAAATCCCAGTATCTATTGATTCTTCTTGATTCCGCTTCATACGAATTTACAGGGAAAGTATCATAACTTCTCCCACCAGGATGCGATACAAAGTAGTTAAATCCACCGATTGATTTTTTATTCCAAGTATCGACAACATCAAAAGTCAGTGGTGTATCCACTCCAATAGTTGGATGGAGTGCCGACCATGGTTGCCATGCACGGTATCTTACACCACACACAAACTCCCCATCAATTCCTGTTTTTACTAAAGGAATTTCAATACCATTACAAGTAACGATATATCGTTCAGGGACAAAATCTTTCACTTTAAGTTGTAACCTTTCTAATGAACTATCAACATATCTAGCAGTCCCTTGACTTCCACTCTCTTCACCCAAAACATGCCAAGGCTCTATAGCTGAGCGTATCTCTAGGTGGATTTTTTCAATTGTTGTCATCCCATGTAATGGAAATCTAAACTCAAAAAATGGATCAAACCAATCAAGTTCAAAATGATACCCTTCATCATTTAAATAATCCACAACACTTCGTAAATCCTCTTTTACATAATGTTCAAGTAAAAACTCATCATGAAGTCTCGTTCCCCATCGCACAAGTTTATGTTTGTATGGATTCTTCCAAAAACAACTTACCAATGCTCGAACCAATAACATCTGCAACATCGCCATTTGGTAGTGTGGCGGCATATCAAAAGCTCGAAGTTCTAAAATCCCAAGTCGTCCCGTTGAGCTATCTGGAGAATAAAGTTTATCAATACAAAACTCGCTTCTATGGGTATTTCCTGTGATATCTGTTAGCATATGCCGGAACAATCTATCTGTAAGCCAAAAAGGGACATCCCCCTCCTCTGGAATCTGAGAAAATGCAATCTCTAACTCATAGAGATTTTCCATTCTCCCTTCATCAACTCTAGGCGCTTGAGATGTTGGGCCGATAAAGGCTCCACTAAAAAGGTACGAAAGCCCAGGATGATGTTGCCAAAAAGTTATCAAACTTTGAAGCAATCGTGGATTTCTTAGAAGTGGTGAATCACTTGGAGTCATTGCTCCAATCGTGACATGATTACCGCCACCCGTTCCTGTGTGTTTCCCATCGGTCATAAACTTTTCAGTCCCAAGTCGACACATTCTAGCATCTTCATAAAGTATGCTCAGATTGTCACTTAACTCTTTCCACGAAGTTGCTGGTTGGATATTCACCTCAATGACCCCTGGGTCTGGAGTTACTTTGATTCTATCTGTTCGTAAATCGTGTGGTGGCTCATATCCCTCAAGTAATACCTTCATATCAAGAGCAAGTGCCGTTTCTTCAATAGAAGCTATTAAATCCAAAAATTCTTCTGTATCGGTAAGTGGTGGTAAAAAGAGACACAATTTCCCCTCTCGAACCTCAGCACACATCGCCGTTTTCACAAAAGCTGAGTAAGTATTTAAAATCGTTGTTGTATCATTTAAATTTTCTCCCCTTTTTTTCACATTTGTTTTATACTCCCCAAGCTCAGGAAAAGATGCGAACAAATCAACTTCAAAACTTTGTTCTAATTCTGTATGTGGTTTGGCCAAAAGTGAACCAAGAGGAAGTCTTAGTCCAATAGGGGAATTTCCAGCACTTAAAAACATATGTTTTCTTCTAAATTCCCATTTTGAAGTGATCCATTTTGTTTTTCCAAAACCAATAGGGAGAACATATCCCACCTCATTATTGAGACCATTTGCTAATTTTTCAGCAATTGTTTGTCGCTCCAAAGAATCTTTGAGGTCAAACTCTAAAGGGTCAATATCAAGTGGCATCTCCGCCTCTTTCATAATATAATACACTGGGTCTTCATAAGCCGTTACAATATTTTCTGGGCTTACTCCAAGCACAAGTGCAAGATGGGAAAGAAATTTTTTCGCATCCTGTGTTGTATAGGGATAGGTTTCGTTTTTATCTGCAAGCAGTTCTGGATTTTCCCAAACAGGAACACCATCTTTTCTCCAATAGATAGTTGTTTGCCATCTAGGAATTGGCTCCCCTGGATACCATTTACCTTGTGCATGGTGCAAAAGCCCACCAGTTGTAAACGACCCAAGAAGTTTTCTTGAAAGATTATTTGCCAACTCCCTTTTATGGTCTCCATCAGCTGCTGTGTTCCATTGAGGTGATTCCATATCATCGATACTCACAAAAGTTGGCTCTCCGCCCATAGAGAGCCTCACATCATTTGCGACTAAATCTTTATCAACCTCAAATCCTAAGTTGTATATCGCTTCCCATTGCTCATCTCTATAAGGTTTCGTAACACGAGGCGATTCAAAAATCCTTGTCACTTTATTTTCATACTCAAAAGTCACTTCACATTTATCACTCAAACCCTCGATTGCATGAGCTGAATTGTAATGTGGAGTACAAGCAAGTGGGATATGTCCTTCTCCTGCAAAAAGTCCACTTGTACTATCAAGTCCAATCCAACCAGCTCCAGGGACATACACCTCTGTCCAAGCATGAAGGTCTGTAAAATCCTCTTCTGGTCCACTTTCTCCATCAAGTGATTTGACATCAGCTTTTAGTTGCACTAAATAACCTGATACAAATCGGCTCGCAAGCCCAAGATGTCTAAGTACTTGCACAAAAAGCCAAGAGAAATCTCTACAACTTCCAAGTTTTTTCCCAAGAGTATATTCGCAACTTTGAACTCCTGATTCAAGTCGTATGGTGTAATTGAGATAGCCATAAATTTTTTGATTCAGTGCAACTAAAAAGTCAATAATTGGCATCTCTGTAGTATCAATAGTTGAGACAAACTCTTTGATAAGGTCACTATTATCATCTATTTCCAAGTATGGAATCAGCTCTTTTTGAAGTGTTTCATTATAACTAAACGGATAATTTTTCGCACTATCTTCCACAAAAAAATCAAAAGGATTAATAGTAATCATATTAGCCAAAACTTCCACATCAATATGAAGCTTATCAGTCTTTTCTGGAAATACTATTCGCGCAAGATAGTTTCCAAATGGATCTTGCTGCCAATTAATAAAATGATTTTCCGGCTTTATTTTTAAAGAGTATGCTTCAATTGGTGTTCTACTATGCGGTGCTGGACGAAGTCTTATAATATGAGAACTTAAATTTACTTTTTTGTCATAGTTGTAGTGTGTTTTGTGTGATAATACTACCTTGAGTGCCATTTTTTATCCTTCTAACAATAATTTAACAAAAGTATACCTATCTTCCTATATTTTTTTGATTAGAAAATACTAGAATTATATTTTAATTCTTTTTTAATACAAATTTTCTACAAGAAATATTTTTCTTATCCTATTTATATTATCAATATATGCTTAGACTTATCATATATCAAGTTTTTAACTTCATTTTTGATAAAATCCATCTTATGCAAAAAATATTAAAATTACTAAATAACTTCAATGAACTTGTGATGTTCAAACACTCTATTTTTTCATTACCGTTTATTTTTATAGCGATGGTTGTGGCGGCAAATGGATGGTTTGGATTTGAACTTTTATTTATGGGAATTTTTGCCGCCTTAAGCGCTAGAAATTTTGCGATGGGATTCAACCGTTATCTTGATCGTGATATCGATGCATTAAATCCTCGAACTATAAATCGTCCAAGTGTTGATGGGAGGCTCTCTCCAAAGCAAATCTATATTTTTACGATTTTAAATGCACTTATTTTTGTGGTAGTTGCTTTTTTTGTCAATGATCTCGCTTTTTATCTCTCCGTTCCTATTTTACTTGTAATTGGAAGTTATTCTTATTTTAAGAGATTTTCAAGTTTAGCTCATATTATTTTGGGAATTTCCCTTGGACTTGCCCCAATTGCAGGAGTTGTTGCTGTAAATGAAACTATCACTTTGTGGAGTATTTATCTTTCAGTTGGGGTGATGTTTTGGGTAGCTGGATTTGATTTACTTTATTCTTTACAAGATATTAAGGTGGATAAAGAACTAGGACTTCACTCAATTCCTTCTCGTTTTGGAGTCGAAAAAACAATGTTATTTTCAAAAATAATGCACGTTCTAACTGTTACTTTTTGGGCTTTATTTGTTTATGAAGCCCATCTTGGTTTTTTTGGATTTATTGCAATTTTAGTAAGTATCATAATGCTAAATTACGAACATTATCTAGTCAATAAAGATTTTAAAAAAATTGATAAAGCATTTTTCACTATCAATGGTTATCTTGGAATAATTTTCTTTTTCCTCATCGTTTTAGATATTATTTTTTAGATGAATAATAAAGCATAAACAAGTTACTATTTTCTATTTAAAATAAAAAGGTTTTTTATGAAAAAAATATTCTTCTCTCTTGCACTTATGGGGACTTTACTATTCGCTGGTAATAGTTATAAAGATGATGAAATTGAAGTTAAAAAAAATATTGTGTACTTAAAATCAACTGGGAAAAGAATTGATGGAGTAGTTAATGAATTTTATGAAACTGGTGAACTTGCAAGCGAAAGAACTTATAAATTTGGGATAATTACCGATATGAAAACATATAAGTTATCAGGGGCTTTAGCTTCTCAAGTAATTTTCAAAAATGGTAAAGCTACTTGTGGAAAAATGTATTATGAAAATGTTAAAAAAGATAGAATGATGACTCATGCTGATTTTATGAGATTTAAGTTGGCATATTAAATATTTTTTATACATAACTTTGAAGAAGTTGAAAATATTTCTCCCTTTTGATCTCATAAGCTCCTAAGCTTGCAAGATGGTCATTATACACTTGACAATCTATAAGTTTTATCCCATTTTCTAAAGCTTGATTGCATAGATGGTACAATGCTACTTTAGAAGCATCACTTACTTTTGCAAACATACTTTCACCACAAAAAATATCCCCTATCATTACTCCATAGAGTCCACCAACTAATTCATCATCTTGATAAGTTTCAATACTAAATGCAAGCCCTAAATGAAAAAGATTTGTATAAGCCTCTATAAATTCTTCGCTTATCCAAGTTTCACTCTCATGTTTTCGTTTGATATTGGAGCAATTTTTGATAACTGCTTCAAAATTTTCATTTGATTTGACCACAAACTTTTTGCTGTTTATTATTTTTTTCAAACTTTTTGAGACTTTCATTTTGCTGGGCTCAAGTACCATCCGTTTTTGTGGGCTATACCAATAAATATAATTGTATTCATCAATAAACCAAGGAAAAATTCCATTTTCATAAGCATTAATAAGCCTTTGGGGATGAAAATCTCCACCAATTGCTACAAGGTCATTTTGCATCATATCAAGGGTAGGGAACTCAAAGCTTGAGTCATCAAGGAGATAGATTCTTTCTTTTTTGTCTAATAGATTCATCAAATTAGCCTTTATTTCTTGACAGAAGGATTCCACTTAAAACAATCATAGCACCACCAAATAAAACTGTAAGAGTTGGTAAAGTGTCTCCAAGAATAATTCCAAATATCGTGGCAAACAAAACAACCGAATAACTCACAGCACTTACAACTCCAGCTTTCGCATACAAATAAGCTCTTGTCATATAGATTTGCCCAAAAGCAGCCGCTATCCCCATTAAAATAATCCAAACAGAGTCAATCAAACTAGGGACAACAAAGGGGCTAAAAAAGGGTTCAAGTGTTTCAAAAACAAAAAAATGACCACTTATTATAAGGATAAGTGGGATAACCGTACCACAAATCATAAAAGATAAAACGATACTCCTCTCATCATAATATGGGCTAAGATTTCTGACACTTATATAAGCAAGTGCCGATAAAAATCCTGTCAGAATCCCCATAGCATGAAGCAGATTCCACTCCATGCCACTGAGAATCACTACACCAAAGAAACCGGTAAAAATCGCCATATAAGAAGAAAACTTGAGTTTTTCTTTCAAAAGAAAGAATGCCAATAATGCTGTAAAAATAGGCTCTGTTTTGGCATATACTATCGCATTCGAAAGGGTAGTTGCCCCTATAGTATAAAAAAAAGTAAGCAAAGCAATCGTCCCTATCACACCACGGAAAGCAAGTATATAAGGTTTCCCGCCAATATTTTTAATGGGGGTAGCAAAGAGGGTAAATCCTACGACAATCAAACCAATCGCATTTCTCCAAAATGTCACTTCAACTGCACCCATCGAAACTGAAAGGAGTTTTGCAAATGCCATCGTAAGAGCAAATAAAAAAGAAGCGAACACCATATAAAGGATGGCAAGTTGTAAATTAGATAAAGTTTTAAGCATTTCAGTATTGTAGTATTTCAGTACCAAATTTCTTATTAGTAATATATCAATATATCTTGATATATTATAATTTATATGATATAGTTTTGCAAAATAAAGAGAAAGGATTTCAAATGGGTAAAAAAGTATTAGTTTTATGTACAGGAAATAGTTGCCGAAGCATTATCGCGGAAGCTCTCATTAATGCTAACCTTGATGGGGTAGAGGCTAAAAGCTCAGGTGTACGAGCAAGTGGAAAAGTAAATCCAAATGCAAAAAAGTTGCTTGAGGAGAAGGGAATTTGGAGAGACGAGTATCACTCCAAAACACTTGAAACAGTCATAACGGAGGAGTTTGATTTGGTAGTAACGGTTTGTGACCATGCAAATGAAACTTGCCCAATGTTTCCTCGCCCTGCTCCAAAAATCCATGTAGGCTTTGAAGATCCAGATGGAAAGGGATTTGAAGCTTTTGAAGCTACTTATAGAGAAATAGAAGAAATATTATTGCCCAAATTAGTTGAAGCTTTAAAATAATCATAATGATAAATATATCTATTTTTTGGCATTTTTTTATCCTAGGTCTTTATAGTTTTGGAGGACCAATAGCCCATATTGGCTATTTTAGAAAAAAATTTGTCGAAGAATTAACTTGGCTAAATGATGAAGAGTTTTCAAAAATCGTAGCACTTAGTCAGTTTTTACCAGGGCCTAGTTCCTCTCAAATTGGGTTTACAATCGGATTAAAAAAAGGTGGAATTATTGGTGCGATATTAGCTTTTATTGGATTTACATTTCCATCTTTTTTACTTTTATATGTAGCTGCAACTTTTCAAAATATCTATGAAAACGATAGTATTCTTTATGCTTTAATGAGTGGATTAAAACTTTTTGCAGTAGTTATTGTTGCGGATGCTACTTTTAGTATGTTTAAATCGCTTTGCAAAACTATATTAAGCAAAATTATTTTTGTTTTTGCAACTTTATTGTTGGTTTTTAATCAAAGCTTTTTTAGTCAAATTTTAGTCTTAACTATTTCAGCTTTTGTTGCTTTCGTTTTTATAAAAGAAAAAAATGAATCTAAAATGAGATATCAAAAACCTTATATTTTACCTTTGGCTATTTTTTTCATTTTATTGATTTTTTTACCATTTTTTGCAAGCCAAGACAAATTATTACACCTATTTAACTCTTTTTATCAAGTGGGGTGTTTAGTTTTTGGGGGAGGACATGTGGTTCTTCCTTTGATTAAAAGCAATATAAATATAGATGAAAATAGTTTTTTAGTAGCATATTCTTTAGCTCAAGCAGTTCCTGGACCTATGTTTACTATTGCTTCATATATTGGCATTATTGCTTTTCCTGAGTCCCATTTTTTAGGGGCAGTTGTTTCTACGCTTGCGATTTTTTTGCCAGGTTTTCTTTTGATTCTCTCTTTTTACAAAAGTTTTGAAAGTTACTCAAAAAATTCAACAGTTTCAAAAATAATTTTAGGCATTAATGCAAGTGTTGTCGCAATATTATTTAGTATTTTAGTTACCATTGTTATTCCAAGTGGAATTTTAAATATTTATGATTTTATTTTTGCAATACTTGGCTTTTTTGTGATGAGAAAATTTAAAATTTCTGTATTACTTCTAATTTTATTTTATTGTGGATATGGATTTATAAGGAGTTTGTATGTTTGATTGGTGGGAACATCTTAGTGGTGATTTGACTTTTGGGCTCTTAGGATTTACAAAAGGGTCTCATTTAGGGGAAGCTATCCATTTTTTCCTCTATGATACACTCAAAATCTTTATCCTTTTGGTTGTCATTATTTTTGTAGTTAGTTTCTTTAGAACCTATTTCAATACTGAAAAAGTGAGGGTATATCTTCAAGGGAAAAGTGAGTTTAGCGGAAATATTTTCGCTTCATTTTTTGGGATAATCACCCCATTTTGTAGCTGTTCAGCAATCCCTTTATTTTTAGGATTTATGCAAGCTAGAATCCCTATGGGGATAACTTTTAGTTTTCTTATCTCCGCACCTTTAAATAATGAGATAGCAATAGCTATGCTTTTTGGACTTTTTGGGTGGAAAATAACAGCTATTTATATAGGTTTGGGGTTAAGTATTGCGATATTGGGTGGATATATGATAGGG
The DNA here is from genome assembly GCA_020719775.1 of Desulfosporosinus sp. Classification (GTDB taxonomy): domain Bacteria; phylum Campylobacterota; class Campylobacteria; order Campylobacterales; family Arcobacteraceae; genus CAIJNA01. Next base: position 8,457 of record DYPS01000012.1, read on the forward strand.
AAAATGAAATTAGAAAAATATGTTCTTATCCCTGTGACACCTATGGAAGGGGAACTTGATGATGTAAAAATCGAGCTAAGTTTAAACAAAAGAGTAAAAGAAGCTTGGGACTATACACAAGATATTTTTACTAAAATCTATTTGTATGTGATGATGGGAGTTGGAGTTGGAGCATTTATTCATGGATATATCCCCGCTGATTTTATCTCCCAATATGCTGGTGGAAATGTTTGGTATGCTGTGCCACTTGCCATTTTAATGGGGATTCCTATGTATTCAAATGCTGCTGGTATAATGCCATTAGTAGAGGTTCTCACAAGCAAAGGGATGCTTTTGGGAACAGCTCTGGCATTTATGATGGCTGTAACTGCTCTTAGTCTTCCAGAGGCGATGATACTCAAAAGAATATTGCATATCAAACTGATAGCGATATTTTTTGGAATCGTTGGATTTGGAATACTTCTTGTTGGGTATCTTTTTAATACGATTTTATAACAATAAATAAAAAGAGAAAATCAAAAATGAAAAAGACACTAATGGCGATGGTTCTTGTGACCGCCTCACTTTTTGGGCAAACATATGACTTAAAACCTATCCACATAACGAAAGATATCACTTGTATTATAGGTGACCTCAATCCTCCAACAAAAGAGAATAAAGGTTTTGTATCTAATATGTGTTATGTGAATATTGGAGATAGTTTGGTGGTGCTTGATGCTGGACCTACTTACAGATTTGCAGAGGATTTTTATGATTTGATGAAAAAAGAGTATCCAAAACTTGAAGTTTCCCATGTTATTTTATCAAATTTTCATGATGACAGAGTACAAGGAGCTGGTTTCTTTCAAGAAAAAGGGGCAAAAATAGTGGGATATAAAAATCTTAACGAGGATATCAAAGGAAATTTGGATAAATTTGAGCGGATGAAAATGATTTTAAATCCAGAATTTTTAAAAGGAACTACAATTCCAAAAGCTGATTTGCTTGTGGAAAATGGCTATGAGATTAAAGGTTCAAAGAAAACACTTACGATTGTCAAACCAAGCCGTGTAAGCGAAGAGAAAAGTGATATAGCGATATATTCAAAAAGTGATAGTTTCTTATTTGTTGGAAATATTGTTTTTAACGGAAGGATGATTAATTATACAAAAAACTCTTCAGTTGATGGGTGGATAGAAGCTTTGGAAAATCTTGCAAAAATGGATGCAAAATATCTTTTAGGTGGACATGGGAAAGAGTATGATGCAAAGAGTTATCAAACAACTTTAGAGTATTTAAAAACATTGAGAACTGGTGTCAAAAAAGGGTATGAAGAGGGAGTAAGTGCAATAGAGATGGGTAAAGTGGTCGATACGAAAAAATTTAATTTTTTGTACTATTACGAACAACTTAATTATGGAAATATCCAAAATCTTTACAATCAACTTGAATGGCAGTAAAATAAGTTTAGAGCAACTCGTTGCTCTCTTTAGTGTTTGCTACTTTAACAATTTTTTATAAATTGTGTTAAAAGTAGTCATACAACATTGGTCCCTTCAAAAATGGGACATTTTTAAAGGAAATATAGATATGAAACTAGAAATTTTAGGAACAGGTTGTGCGAAGTGCAAAACACTTGAAGCGGTGGCAAAAGAGGCGGTAGCAAAAGTAGGTGGATTTCATCAAGTGATAAAAGTGGATGATATTATGGAGATTATGAAATACAATGTCGTAAGTACCCCTGCACTTGTTATAGATGGTATTGTAAAAAGTACAGGAAAAGTTTTAAATGTCGATGAAGTGATAGCTTTGATGAATCACTAATGAAAAAAGTTTATTAACGTATTAATATATGTAGTGTAATATCCTTAATCTTTTAGGAACAAAAATTGCAAGGGAGTTTATCTATGGATAAAAAACAAACTTTACAAAAGGTGATATTTTTGAATATTATTTTGGTAATAGCAGAGATTTGTGCAGGGATTTTTAGTGGTTCGATGGCACTTATTGCAGATGCTTTTCATAATCTTGGCGATGTTCTAGCACTCTTTATTTCACTCGTTGCTATCATCTATGGTGCGAAAAAAGCGAGTGAAAATATGACTTTTGGGTATATCAAAGCTGAAATGATGGCAGCATTTATTAATTCAATTTTTTTAATTGTTACGATGCTTTTTATCCTTTTTGAATCAATTAGTAGATTTTTTGAGCCCTCCTCAATCAATGCACCTATCGTAATATTTGCTTCACTTTTGGCTCTAGCAGTCAATGGATATAGCACTTATTTACTCGCTCAAAGCAATATCGGGCATCATCACGACAACTGTGAAGAGGAACATCACCACGAACACAAAGACCTCAATATCACTTCGGCATATTTGCATATGTTAGGGGATGCTGTCATATCACTTAGTGTAGCTATTAGTGGAGTGCTTATTTACTTTTTTGGTATTGTGATGATAGATACACTTCTTTCTGTTGTATTTAGTATTTACATTATCAAAGAGACCTATCCGATACTAAAAAAATCATTTTTTGCTTTGATGGATGGTAATAATGTAGATTTGACAAAAGTGGAAAAGTTGATTTTAGAAGATTCAATGATAAGTTCCATTCATGATTTGCATATTTACAATCCTAATTCAAAAGAGATTTACGGAAGTGTTCATATAGTTTTAAATGAAAATTTAGAGCTTGAAGCTATAGAAACTATCCTAGAGCATATCAGAATAAGAATTGCAACGGTGGGAATTAGCCATTTTGTTATTCAACCTGAAAGTTTGAAATATCATGGAGTGAATTTTTGCAATACTCACTAAAAATAGAGTTTTATAAAAGCAATTCTTGGCTATAATTATCCCCTTTTTATAATCAAGTAAAACAACATATCTCAAATTTTAAAAGATTATATGTAACTTTATAAAACTTATCTATCTCTACTCAAACTTCATAGTAGTATATAGAAAAAATATTTCGGAGAAAAAATGATTCAAAAATATTTCAAAAAAGAGGAGTGGTTTGGCAATATTCGTGGTGATATTTTATCAGCCATGGTTGTTGCTATCGCTCTTATTCCTGAAGCAATAGCTTTTAGTGTTATCGCTGGAGTTGACCCAAAAGTTGGGCTATATGCTTCATTCTGTATCGCTGTTGTGATTTCAATTGTTGGCGGAAGACCTGCTATGATAAGTGCTGCAACTGGTGCCATGGCACTTGTAATGGTATTTCTTGTAAAAGTTCATGGTTTGCAGTATCTTTTAGCTGCTACTATCTTAACTGGTATTTTTCAGATAGCACTAGCTTATTTTGGAGCAGCTAAATTTATGAGTTTTGTATCTCGTGCTGTTATGGTTGGATTTGTAAATGCTTTGGCAATTTTGATTTTTATGGCCCAATTGCCTGAACTTACCAATGTCACTTGGCATGTGTATCTCCTCACATTAGCTGGACTTGGGATTATTTATATTTTTCCGTATATCCCAAAACTAGGCAAATTACTCCCCTCCCCACTTGTAGCCATCATCGTTTTGACTCTTGTGGTTTCGTTTATGGGGATAGATGTACGAACGGTTGGCGATATGGGAACACTCCCTGATACTTTACCACTCTTTTTATTACCAGATGTTCCACTGAATTTTGAGACTTTAGAGATTATTTTTCCATATTCATTTGCACTAGCAATCGTAGGGCTTTTAGAATCTCTTATGACTGCAACGATACTCGATGATATGACAGATACAAAAAGTGATAAAAACAAAGAGGCACGAGGACAAGGAATAGCAAATATCGCTTCAGGTTGTCTTGGAGGGATGGCAGGATGTGCGATGATAGGACAATCTGTTATCAATGTAAAATCAGGTGGTCGTGGGAGATTGTCAACTTTTTTAGCGGGAATATTTTTGCTTATTTTAGTAGTTTTTTTAAGTGATTTAGTTTCGATTATCCCAATGGCTGCACTCGTTGCTGTTATGATTATGGTCTCAATTTCAACATTTCAGTGGGAGTCAATCAAAGGGCTTCAAACTTTACCGCTTTCAACAAATATCGTGATGCTCTCAACTATTGTTGTTACCGTTTATACCCACAACTTAGCTCTAGGAGTACTTACTGGAGTACTTTTAGCATCACTCTTTTTTGCAAATAAAATTAGTCACTTTATGTATTATGAGACTTTTTATGATGAGGAAAGTGACACAAAAAGCTATAAAATAGTAGGGCAAGTTTTTTTTAATAGTAGTGATAAATTTTATGATTTATTTGATTATAAAGAGAACGCTACCAATGTTATCATAGATGTTACAAGGGCTCATTTTTGGGATATATCAGCAGTTTTTGCACTTGATAAAGCAGTGATAAAACTCCGAAAAGAGGGGAAAGCTGTAAGTATCATCGGGCAAAATGAAGCAAGTTCCACTATTATAGATAGATTTGGTATCCATGATAAACCAGAGGAGATTGAAAAAGTGATGGGTGGACATTGAAAATCAAGATTTTAGTAACAAATAATACAAAATATAATAACCTTTTAAATATTGATGAAATTATAGGGATGATGGGATAATGGATATTTTTCTAAAAACGATTGGAGCTCTTAACGATACAACAAGAATACAAATACTGAACTTTATCAACCATCATGAAGAAGTATACGTTTGCGATATAGAAAACTCATTTGAGATGATACAGTCTCGAATTTCTAGACATCTTAAAATCTTAAAAGATGCAGGTTTTTTGAAAGTTACAAGAGAGGGAAGATGGGCAAAATACTCTATAAGAACTCCGCTAGATAGATTTAGACAGTCTATTTTGGAAGAGATTAGTTATCTCGATCTTCCATTGCCAGCTTTAATAAAAAAAATAAATTAAATTTTAATTAATATTGATAGGTTTTAATTAAAATAATTATAAAATTTCGTTGGTATAAACTCTAAATTATTAAGGATAAAACTTATGAAATCATCTACAAAATCCTCCGTTATCAGAAAAAAAGGTTTCTCCCTTATTGAACTAATTTTTGCTATTATTATTATTGCTATCATAGCATCTGTTGCCGTTCCTAAACTTATGGGAATTAATGAAAAAGCAAAAGCATCAACAATTAATGGGGATATTTCAACGATCATATCTTCCGTTCAAAGCTATTATATGGTACATAAAAAAATAGATAAAATTAGTGATTCTATCTCTTTAAATCCATCTATTTGGAACATCTCAGATAAAGAAGTTTCTTTTAAGGAAAACACTAAAGAGTGTATCAAAATCACAGTCGAGGCTACTAGTATCAATTTAACCATTGATGAAAGTGCTGGTAGTGTTTGTAAAGAACTTTTTGCAAGTGGTATCAGAAATGATATTTTTAATTTAGAGTGATTTTAGTAGAAAAAGATTCAAGGCAGAACACTCCTCCCAGATACCAAAACACACCACAAGAAAAATTTCCTTGCTATATTCCTATCCTGGGGACTTGACTTTAAATGCAATTGCAAAGGTCTAAGAAGAGCAATGGAATTGTACAAAAAAGAGTATTAAATTTTTATTAATAATCTTTTACAATCTTCATCCACCTCCACAAAGTCCTCTATAATTTGTATTTTTAATCTTTTCTAAATATACTAAAGTATGCTCTAAAACTTTTTTTTCTTCCACAAGTGGTTGCATTTGACTATTTTTATCAGTCAAATTAATTGATTGATTATCAACTAAAGCTAAAACTTCAATCCTAATTTCATCAAGCCTTTTATTTATAATATCTATCATTTTCATTATTTTACCTCATCTTTTATATTAAATATTCCTGTACTTAAATATCTTTCTCCACTATCACAAAGTATCGTTACAATTCTTTTGCCTTTATTTTGTGGTTTTGAGGCTAGCTTTATGGCAGCAGCAACATTTGCTCCACTTGAAATTCCTACCAAAATACCTTCATTTTTCGCAATTCTTATAGTAGTTTCAATCGCTTCATCATTTTCAATGGCAATGATTTCATCATAAATAAAAGTATTTAAAGTTTTTGGAATAAATCCAGCACCGATCCCTTGTATTTTATGAGGGGCTGGTTTACCTCCACCAAGAACATTTGATGCTTGTGGTTCAACTGCTACAATTTGGATCATTGGTATATTTTCTTTGAGTACTTTTCCAACACCACTAATCGTCCCACCAGTACCAACACCAGCGACAAATATATCAATATTGCTATCCATATCTTTTAATATTTCAAGAGAAGTTGTTCTTTCATGAACAGATGGATTATCTGGATTTGAAAATTGATCAAGCACGATAGCATTATTAGCCATTTCACATAATTCTTTCGCTTTATTAACAGCACCAGTCATCCCTAAAGATGCTGGTGTTAAAATAATATTTGCTCCGTAAGCTCCAATAAGTTGCCGTCTTTCAAGTGACATAGATTCTGGCATAGTTAAGGTAAGCTTCAATCCAAAACTAGCACAAATTGAAGCAAGCCCAATTCCTGTATTGCCACTTGTTGGTTCTATGATATGTGTTTCTTGATTTATCCTTCCAGATTTTAAAGCTTGAGCGATCATATTAAGTGCAACTCTATCTTTTACTGAACTTGATGGATTCATAAATTCACATTTACCATATATTTCTCCGTAAAGTTCTTTGTCTATGTTGTGTAGTCTTACAATTGGTGTGTTACCAATAAGTTCACTTACATTATTTGCTATTCTCATTTTTCCTCCAAATTTGTGTAGTGCAGTTCCAATCCATTTGATGTGGTTACAAAACCATTTATATAAATTTTGCCATCATGTACCAATTTATGATGTTTTTTACATAGTGGTATCAGATTGTACTTATGATTGACATTGACATGCCCAATAAATCCTTTTTCATCAATTTTTCGTTGCTCTTTAATATGATGTACATCATCCACAGTGGTCCCACAAATAGCACATGAGGTGATATACAATTCTTTATTGTATATACTTGTTTTTTTAAAAGAAAGCCTCTCCACTGTATCGTAATCATCAGTCAGACCTTTACGTATATCATTAGCTACTTTTAAAAACTCTTTATCCATATGAAGTGATTTTGCAAATTCTAATCCATACATGCTACTCCCGCTTCCATATGATAGTTTTCTATTAAAGATAAGTTTATCTTCATTTTCATCATAAATTACACTCAAATGCAAACAGATAATATTTCGTAAAAGTTCTATCTCTTTGATGGTTGGAAGTTGGTGAAGATGAGTAGCAAAAAGAAATATCGACTTCATTTTAGAAAGTTTTAAAATAGCTGATGCCACGATACTAAGTCCACTCATTGTTTCGGTACTATGGCTTATCTCATCTCCTAAAATTAGTGATTTTACCCCTGCTCTGTTAAAAATATTTTTAAGCTCAAGCATCTCTACTGCAAAACTAGAAAGTCCTCGTGCGATATTATCAGCCCCACTAATTCTTGTAAAGAGTGAATCAAAAAGCGAGAATCTCATAGAAGTTGCTGGAACAAAAAAACCACTTTGAGCCAAAATAACACACAGTCCGATGGTTTTCATCAAAGTAGATTTTCCACTACTATTAATGCCATATAAAAGAACACCATTCATATGGTTATCTACAATAGTCATTGGTTTAGAATTTGCAATAATAACATTATCTTTGTGCTCTTGTTTTGAAAGGTTGAGATTCCCTAAAATAATATCATTTGGTATATAAATACCTCTCTCTTCGGCCATCTCCAAAATAGGGTGTCTTCCTCCAATAAGCTCAATAAAATTTTCATTTAAATCTGTTTTAATAATTTTTGGACAAACATAATTATATTTTTTTGATGTTTTAATATTCGAAATAGTCACATCAATTTCAGCAATAAATGATACAAGTTGAGTGAGTAAATCACTAAACTTTTTATCATAATATTTTATATACTCATTAAAAACTATTTTATTAAGTTCTATTATTTTTCGTAAATTATGCACATATTTATCTGAAATAATTGTAGTTAATTTATTAGATATTTTTACATTATTTGTTTGAATTTTAATAGTAAAATCCTTAAATAGATAAAGCTCATCATCGATGATAAGATGACTTTTAAGAAAATCCTCTTTTATCATCATATATCTATTTTTGGTTAAATTCAAAAAGAATCCCTCTTTGTCAAGACGATGTATAGATACTTGATTCGTATCTTTTGTATCCAAAAGATCTAAAATATGCTCCTGGAAGAGTGAAAGTTTTTTTTCAAGCTGTCTATTTTCCTCTAAAAGTAGATCAATTTTTGTGTCAATATTTTCACAAATCATATTTTCATTAATATCTTTGAGCATATATTTTCCAACGATATCGATATGAAAAGTTTTTTTAATATTACTTAGAAAAATATCGATCTCTTCACTTCCACATGGTGCCTTCATAAAGTGATAGCTTTCCATAAAGGTAATCACTTCCTTAATACTAAAAAGAGAATCATAAAGATAACTTAATTCAAATGGATGGATTCTTGAAAGTTTTATTCTTCGTGCTAATCTTTCAATATCATAGATATTTCCCATAGAACCTTCAATAGGCATATGATAATCATATAAATCAAGTGACAATTGATATCTTCTTAGTATCTCTTTTTCATCTTTTATTGGATGTGTGAGTCGTTCTTTTAAAAGTCTTTTCCCCATAGCTGTTGCTGTATTATTAATAAGATTTGAAAGGCTTAGAGAGTGGTTTAATTCAATTACATTAAGTTGTTCTAAAGGATTATTTCCAAGATAGACAAAATGATTAAGATCTAGCTTAATAGGTAAAAAAAGTCTTTGAACTATTTTACTATCATGACTTATAACAAAATCTATCAAAATCGCTAAACTCTCACTTGAAAGTGGATACTTCTCCATATCCATATGTTCTATCGGGCTTAGAAGTGATTCTATTACAAAGACATTTTTAAAAAGTTCATTTTGGTAACTTATTTTCATTCTACTTGTGTTGACATGAAATATTTTATGAGAAAGTTCAAGATAGTCCAAAACCTCTTTTTGATTAATCTCCTTATCTAAAAAAGTAACTATCACTTCACTTGTTTTATGTGTATTCATATAGTTAAAAACTTCATCTAATGCAAATGAAGTATCTTCGCTTGTTCCAAAAATTTCATTATAAAAACATTTTCCAGTGGTTACATCAATCGTACTGTATCCGATTAAATAGTTCTCTTTTACTTTATCGATAACAATTGAAGTAATCGTATTTTCATCTTGATTTATTGTGTAATCAAAATTTGTACCAGGGGAGATAATCGCATCGACTATCCTTTTTACTTTAGGGGGAACTCCTATTTGTTTGATAAGAATAACGGTATATTTTTGTTGAGCTATGATACGGCCTAGATGTTTTTCTAGTGAAATAGAAGGAACTCCAGCCATAATTGGGTTACTTTGAGAGTTCTCAAGAATATTTTTATTTTTTCTTGTAAGCTGAATATTTAAAAGTTCCGCTATCTCTTTAGCTTTTCCAATTTTATCTTTTTCATTATTGACTTCATAAACTTCAAAGAAAGTTCCCACCTCCATAAGAACTACACTATTCTTCCCATATTTTTTTTCAAATAGTGTTTGGAGTTTAAAATAAGCCTCGGTAAGAAGAATCGATTTGTCTTCTAATATAAGAGAAATTTCATCAATCATTAAAATGGTGCTTTCCCTGTCCACTCTCGTATCATTTTTCGCTCCTCTTGTGTGAGTTCAGCTTCAGGATGAAAAGAGACATAGCTTTTTAAAGGCATAGCCACAAAAACTGCACTATATATTTCACCTATTTTTTTATCTTTTTCTTCAAGAGTGTAACTTTCCCAAATAGAAAAATTAAGCCATTTTTTTCCCAAGTCAACATGTCGGCTCATAGACCAAGATAATGGAGCAATGTGGCTATACCAAGGCAGCACAGTATTATTCGAGTGGCAATCATAACAACTTCTTTTAAAAATAGTCATTATTTGAGGAGGTGCTTTTATTTCTTGTGCTAAATCTATTTTTTTTGGTTCATCATAACTTACTGGAATAAGTTGGATTAATAAAAAAAATCCAATTAAATATTTTAAAATAGTTTTAACAACTATCATTTCGTATCCCTTTCGTTTTCTAATTCTAAAGCATCTTCAAATTGGAGGATATTTAATTCTATAAAAAAGAAACATACTATCCAAAGTGTAGCATCATAAAAATCAAGCCATTCCCCATCTATCTGCCATAAAATAGCGATAATAAAAAGTGAAATATAGAGTGCTATTTTGATAAATCTTAAAAACTTGACAGCAATGTGATGAAAATGTTTTTCATAAAAAATATCATACTCAATCAAAAGTGCTACAGCTATCCAAATAACGGCATTGAAAATATCCAAACTACCATTTTCTCCAATATAAGCACTTGTTCCATACTCGTAAGCAGAATACACTATGAGGATATAGGCGATTAATCTTCCAGTTTGCAAAAAAAGTTTTTCAGTCAAAGAGGAATAATCTTCATCTAGTTGTGATGTTTCCCATTCAAGTAATAGAAGTAGTACAAGCCAAGCTAGTGATTCTATACCTTCAACAACTGTTTGTTCCATAAAAAATAAAATCATATTTATAAATAATAACACATAAATAGCCCATTTAAAATAAGGAAAAACTCTCCCTATAAATGAGTTCTTAGTAAAAATCAACATTCTATCCCTTTGTTAAAAAATGAAACAAGATGATACCAAATGGGTGTAAAAAAAGAGTTAAAAATTATAAGATTCATTTAGTCTTCCATAAAAATTTCATACGGTCTTTCCACTTCGTTAAGAAACAAATCAACAGAGATATTTCTACTTCTTCTAAAAAATTCTTTTCCCTCAAAATAGACTATAATTGTAGGAATTGCAAAAATTTGAAGTTGTGAGATAAACTCTTTTTCATTTTCAATATCTATTCTCAACTGTTCTATTTTTGGAAAATGTTCTGCGAACTTTTGTGTAATTTTAGGATAAAGTGCTTTACAAACTCCACAATGTTCCCCTCCAACATAAAGCATCAAAGCTTTTGAAGATTTTACTTTTTCATTTAATATCTGTTCGCTCATATTTAATATCCTTGATTCAATCTCGATTGCACATCACTTTATATGGACAAAATTCACATATTTGCTTTTTAGAGCACATTTCAAAATCAACAATTGTTGTTTGCAAACTTTTTAAAATTTCATCCAATTTTTTCAATTTTTGCTCAAGGACCAGCTCCTCTTTAATTTTTCCATCATTGAGATCATAGTATCCAACCATAGAGACTCCTAAATGTTTAGTGGCTAAAAAATAAAATTCGAGCTGAAAATCTGTTGTATCCTCATAATTTTTAATACTATCTATTTTTAAGCTTGTTGATGTTTTATAATCTATTATTGCAAAAGTTCCATTTACTAGCTTATCTATTCTATCAATCTTTCCTTGTAATGTAATATTATTTATTTGAATTAAAAATGGCTCTTCCAAAGCATGGATTCTAATACCAGATTGAAATCTTTGTTGTTCATTTTGAAAAAACATCTCTAACTGTTTTTTCCACAATTCAAGCTCAATAGTTAAATAAGGATTTGTATTTTGATATTTTGACAATTCATTTTTCATCTCTTCAATAGTAAATTTATTATTTTTAAAATTTTTTTCTAAAATATTATGAATTATATTTCCAATTTCGTAACCTTTAGGTTTTAAAGCTATTTCATGCTGATTTATTTTTAAAATATATTGAAAATAATATCTCCGTTTGCATTCCAAAAATATCTTAAGTGATGTTGCTGACCACCTTAAAGTTGATAGATTGATCTCTTTTGTAATCTTTTTTTTATCAATAAAAATCTCTTTCTTTTGCTTTAATATATCCGTAAAATCTACATCAATAATATTTTGTTTTTCAAAAAGTTCATTTAAGAATCTACTTGCCGTATGCTCTTTATCTGCAACATACGATATATGTACTTTTTTTGCATTTTGAAACAATCTTTGATAGTAATATTTTTGTAAATTTTCTCTATCTTCTAATGTTGGAAGTTTTGAATATTTTTTAATACTTGTTGAAAGATACTTATCCTTGATACTTCTCTTGGGCACTATATTATCATTAAAATCTATTACAATAACTCCTTCATATTCCATAGCTCTTGTTTCCAATATACCAACAACAGTAATCTTTCCTCCATTTGTGTCATCCAATACAATTTTTTCTAATTTTTTTAAAAAGATCTCAAATCCATCTTTAAATCTTACATTATCATCTATTTCAACAAGAGCTAACATACTCTCAAGTAAAACTTTTATTTCAAAAAACTTTTCCAAAATCTCTTTGTTTTTTTCTTGCTGTAAAATAAAATCCAATAATTCAATAAAACATTCTTTATCTATTTTTTTATTCCAAAGTGGCTTAATCTTTTCATCTATATAAACTTCATCAATCAAAAAATATTTGATTTTTTCTTTATTTTTTGGTTCATCAATATTCAAATAATCTCTAATTGCATGAGCATATTGATAAATATTTAATTGATTAATCTTCATACCCATAGCAAAATTACAATATTTCTCATCATCAAATATTTTTATCCATTGACTAAATTGCTCATCTGGAGTAACCAAAACTATATTTGAAGGATTAATTCCTTCTTTTATCATAGATACGATTGAATACTTAATCATCCCCAATTGAAGCAAACGACTACTAACCGGATAAATATTATGCTCTATTGCTTTTGATTCTAATCTATTTTTCTTTATGATAACTGCATTTGAAATATCAAGCTCATATTGATAATTAATCTCAAGTTCTAATTTAATTTTAGAGAAGAGTTCTATGTTTTTTTGATTAAACTTATTAATTGTACAATAGAGTGAAAGTGGTATAATTTTTGCCAATTCCTCTATTAAGTAAAATTCAAATGCTGAAAAATAACCTTCATAATAGAGCTCTATGTTTGAAAATACTTCAAGAAAATCTTTATTAATCGAAAAATTTTCAGGAAGTATTATTCTATCAAATGCATTTTTTTCTTCAAGAATTTGTTTGTAGTTATCATATATTGCTCTTAAGATTCTTAAATGTTCTTCATAAAAACTGTATGAATCATAGATTATAAGATCTTCAATAGTCTTAAATTCGCTATTAAGTTCATTAAAAAATTTAAAAATATACTCACCTTGAGTATATAACTTAGCAAAATCATCGCTTAAGCCCAATTTCTTAAAATTTAATTTTTTAATAGCTTTTTGTAAATAAATAATCCTCAAATCACTATCAACTATTAGCTTATTTTTAGGTGGTATAATGATTCTATTGAATAACTCTCCAATAGTAATCATTTTCGGCAAAAACTGATTACACAATTTATTTTGCCTTATGTATTCCCTAATAGATCTATTTGTAGGAAATATCAATAAGCTTCTAGATAGCATTTGTTTTTATATAAAATTGTCCTATCTCTTTTCCAATCTTGATACTTCCCATAATATTCCAATATGCTTTTTTATTTAACACAACCTTTTTTGTTTCATTGCTATGTTTCATAACAATTTCTTGATTAAATTCATGTGTTGATGGCATCGTAAAAAGAATCTTCACATCGATATTTTCAATTATTTTTTTGCTATTTTTATCTTTTACAGTAACTAAAATAGAATTATCTTGTGTACTAAGTATATTTCTTCTATCTTTTCTTTCTTTAATTACCCTTTGTGATAGATAAATATCCTGATATGATAATTCACTTAATATAAAATCATTTATTCTAATCTCTATAATATATTTATCACTAAATCTATCATTATTAACTATAATTTGATTAAAATTTTCATCAACATCGTGGTAATAACTCATAAAAGTATTGTCATTGTCTTTTCCAACTCCAGCACCTAATGTCATCATAATAGTCCAAGTGATAAGGGAGATACTAAATAAAAACTTAGCAATAAATATTGTATATAATGTTTTTTTACTCACTTAGATCTTCCTTATTATTTAGTTTTTGTTTTGCTTTAAATTCTTTTTTTATTTTTTTTTCCCTTAATATAATGAAAAAATATAAAACAATTCCTACAAGAACCATAGTATACATGAATACTTTCCATATTGTACTAGCGATTTTCCCTTCGCTTCCTATACTTGATTCTAATTTTAATCCTTTATTTTTAGCCAAAACATCAGCAATTTGAGCATAGCCATTTAATGATGCTGCACTTACTTTTGAATTTAATGTATTTTTATCTTGTGCAGCTAAAAGTGGAATAACATACTCATCAAGTATTGAGTCTTTATCAATAACGCTTTTTAAATCATCGCTATAAAGAATATTTGTATACTTTTGATCTAATGCCATTGTTAAGATAACATACGATTTAGCTCCATCAGAATCTTTTAGCACAGTTGCTATCAAATCTAATTCCTTCTGTTTCATTTGAACCATTCTATCTTTCAAAGGCAGATCAGGATCTATTCCATTGTTCCCTTTTATATCAAGATAAACACTAATATTAAGCTTCGCTTTTACTTCATTTCCCATTGTACTAATTTCATCACCTGCTCTTTGATCAAGTAAGTTTCCTGTATTCAAGATAAAATTCCTTTGATCCGCAGCATTTAGAAATAATATAATCGTAGAAATTAATAGTATAAATCTTAGTTTCAATTATCATCCTTTGTTATTTTAATCTTTATTATGTTACACATTTTTTGCTAAATAATCGCTTTTTATCAATATGCTATTGATAAATTAATATTAAAAATCTATAAAAAAAGGGTAAGTGAAAATCACCTACCCTCTAGCAATTTTGTAAAAATTAATTACTACTTTATTATCCTACAAACACCCTTGTTGAATCAAAAAATGATAAATATATTGTTACAACTGCAGAAACTACCAATAACCATGCAATAATTTTATCCATAATATATCCTTATTTATTTTGCCACATAGTGTGGTTTTCAGGGCTATTCATTTTAAGTCCATTCAAATCTTGATTGATTGTGTAAAATTTCTCAGCATTTGCTTTTTGAGCACCTATACCAAAAAATGTTAAACCACCTAAAATACTCAATAATAAAGCTACCGCAATAAAATATCCAATAAGTCCATGAAAAGTAAATAATCCTCTTTCTGATTCGTTCATTTCTTTATTTAATCCCATCTTAGTTTCCTCCTATGCTTCTAATATATTCTGCAACAGCTTTAACTTGAGTTTCAGACAATCTTCCAGCAAAACTTGGCATAGCCCCTATAGAACCTTTTTTACCATCTTTTAATACCGCAGTGACTAACTCATCATTATAAGACTTAAGACTTGGTGCAACCATAGCTATACCTTCTCCATTTTCACCATGGCAACTAACACAAGCAGCAAATGCAGCAGGTTTTTCACCTTTTAATCCTCCAGCAACATAAGTAGCAAGAATTTCAACATCAGCTCCACTTGCCATTCCAGCAGGCATTCCAGCAGGAAAAGCAGTTTTATAGTTATTTGCCCCATTATTAATTATATGAGCTACTTGCTCTTTGCTCATTCTAGTTGTAAACCCTTGTGCTTTTCCATCTATTCCATCACCATCAATACCATGACAAGGAGCACATTGCACTAAGAATACAGATTCACCCATTGCTCTAAGTCCAGCAGCATCAATATTTTTATTTTTTTCTTCAAATTTTGCTTGATACTCTAAAGTTTCTTCATTGTATTGCCCAATTTGTGAAAATTGGTTTGTTGGGTATCCCATAAAGAAATACCAAAACATCCAGATAATTGAACCAATAAAAATTAATCCCCATCCTGAAGGAATTGGATTTGTATATTCACCGATACCATCCCAATTTTCTTCAACAAGTTCACCACCTGCTTTATCATTTTTGATTTGATTAACATATTTTAATGCAGTAGCAACTGTAATAGCAACAATCGCAAATCCACCAAGCATAGTTAAATCGTTTATATAATCCTCACCAAGACTAAAAGAGTCACCTGCTACGAAGTAAGTTCCTGCCATTAGTGCTACGATAAGGATAATTCCACCTATTACCATAGATTTCATATTATTTTCTCCTTTTTATTCTTTTGTATCACTCTCTATTTGATTCTAATGGTTTAGAATCAATACTATCATTATGAACTAAATCAGAATATTTTTCAAAATCTCTTTCACCTGTTTTTTGTCGTTTATATATTGAATAAGCATAACTATAAAATACTACAAAGACAAATAAAATAATAAAAAATTTTCCATATCCTTGTATTGTCAATAATGTTTCTTGATCTAAATTCATTAAATAACCTTTATTTCAAAGAGTTCATATAAGCAATAATTGCAACAATCTCAGGAATCTTACCAGCAGCTACCGCATCTTTAACATCTTGATCTTTCATATCAGCAGCTATCAATTTAGCTTCTTCCAAAGCACTTGCTTTAGCTTCATCAAGTGTTCCTAATTTTGGCATACCCTCTTTATCATAAGGAACACCAAATACATTTTTAACTGTAACAGCCTCCGCATATGCCGTATCTACATCAGCAACATTTGTAAACTGATGAGCATATGAAGGCATAACAGTGCCTGGAACAACTTCTGAAGGCGCTTTCATATGATTTTCATGCCAATCAGTAGTTCTATAGTTTCCAACTCTCATAAGATCTGGTCCAGTTCTTTTTGATCCCCACAGGAATGGTCTATCATAAGCATACTCACCACTTAATGAATACATACCATATCTATCAGTTTCAGATTTAAATGGTCTAATTAATTGCGAATGACAAGCATTACAACTATCTTTAATATAAACATTTCTTCCAGTAAGTTCTAACATACTATATGGCTTTGTACCAACAGTAGGTTGAGAAGCTTTTGCAAAATCAGGAATAATCTCAATAAAACCTGCAAATGCAACTGTTAAAAATAACACAACTGCGAAGAAAAACGGTCTTTGTTCTAACCAATGAAACATAATTTTCTCCTCCCTTTCTTAAGCGCCCATAGGCGAAGCATTAGCTGGTTCTTTTGTAAGAACTCTACCAGCTGTAGCAGTTTTGTACATATTATACGCAAACATAAAGAATCCAACTAAATACAATAATCCACCAACAGCTCTAATTGTATAATAAGGATGTAAAACTTCAACAGTATCAATAAATGAATAAACTAGTGAACCATATTCGTCATAAGCTCTCCACATCATACCTTGCGTAATACCTGCAATCCACATAGATGTAAAATAAAGTACGATAGCAACAGTTTGAATCCAGAATTGTGTTTCAAGTAAAGATTTAGAATAAATCTCTCTTCCATACATTCTTGGAGCCATATGCATTAATGCAGCCATAACCATAAATACAACCCATCCTAGTACGCCATCATGTACATGTCCTGGAATCCAGTCAGTAAAGTGTGCAATAGCATTAACAGATTTGATAGCTTGGATTGGACCTTCTATTGTTGATAACATATAGAATGTAGAAGCCATAACCATAAATTTAATTAATGGATTTGATTGTAATTGTCCCCACTCCCCTTTCATAGTTAAAAGCATATTAATTGCAGATCCCCATGATGGTAAAATTAAAACAACTGACATAACAGAACCCATAGTTTGCATCCAATCTGGAACAGTACTATAAACAAGGTGATGCCCACCAGCCCATAAATAAACAAACATTAATCCCCAGAAAGCTAACATAGACAATTTATAACTAAATATATTTTGTCCTGATTCTTTTGGTAGGAAATAATAAATAATAGCGATAATTGGAGTAGTAAATACGAATGCAACTGCATTATGACCATACCACCATTGAACTAAAGCATCATTTGTACCAGCATACATAGAAACTGAGTGCATTATTGAACCATATCCACCAGAAGCAAAATATGTTGGAACTTCCATATTGTTAAATAAGTATAACATTGCAACAGCTAAGAATGAAGACATATAATACCAAACTGATACATATAATGTTCTTTCTCTCCTAATACCAATCATACCAAACATAGCAACACCCCAAAGAACCCACCATACAACAACCAATAAGTCTAATGGCCACTCTAATTCAGCATATTCTTTAGATGTTGTAAATCCAGTTAATAGTGTTACAACTGCTAAAAGTATTGTTAAGAAATAAAGTGCAAAGTGTAACTTAGCAACACCCATTAAAAATGGTGATTCTTTCAGTGAAACTTTTAAAACTCTTTGTCCTACATAATACCATGTAGCGAAAATTCCACTTAGTGTAAAACCAAAAGCAACACCGTTAGTGTGTAAAGGTCTTAGTCTACTAAATGTACCATACTCTCCAGCTAAATTGTTTAAAGCTGGGAATGCAAGTTGGAATGCAAGTATAACACCAACTGTCATACCTATAATTCCAAACAGAATTGTGGCAAAAGTAAAAGCTTTTGCAATCGAGTAGTCATACTCAATTTGTGCACCGTTTTGCATCAATATCCTCCTAAAATAAAATAAAGCCACAATAATATGAAATACAACCGTAACTTATCAAGTTAATTTTATCAGTACTTTAATTAAATAAAACTTAATATATTAATAATATAAATAAAGTTTTTATTCAGTAAAGTTAAAAAAAGCACATGCTTTCCTATTTTAAAAAGGCTTCATAAATATCTTTAATTGATTTTCCTGTCATTTTGGCTAGAAGTTTTGCTTTTTGCTTTGGTGGTAAGCTTAATTCTTTAATATCATCAATCGTAAGTATTTCACCATCCTTTTTTTCCACACAATTTAGAATAACCACCCATTCTCCTCTTGTATCAACATTTTTGAATATCTCTAGAATGTTGCTAATTTTACCTTTAAAAGATTTTTGATACATTTTTGTAAGTTCTTTTACTAAAAAAATCTCTTTATTTGGATCAATTGCTGCTATTTCTTCTAACAATTGCATAATTCTGTGTGGCGATTCGTATAAAATAGTAAGATACTCACTATTCATAAGCTCACTAAGTGGTGATTTTCTATTACCCGCCTTATGTGGTAAAAATCCATAAAATAAAAATTCTTTTTTGTTAAATCCACTCATAGCATAAGCAGTTAGAAGTGCATTTGCACCTGGAATAACATCATAAGGGATATCATTCTCGATACAAAATTCAACTAAAATAGCCCCTGGATCACTTACACAAGGCATTCCAGCATCGCTAACATAAATGCAGTTTTTCTCTTTGAAAGTAGTTAAGAATTCATTTGAAGTAAATTTATTTTCATTGTGTGAATGGACACTTAAAAATTGTTTTAAAGAAGTATCTATCTGAAAATTTAATTTTTGATTGATAAGATTGAAAAGTTGTTTTGTTACCCGCGTATCTTCACAAAGAATAAGTTCCGCATCTCTTAGAGCATTTAAGCTTCTAAAAGAGATATCCTCCAAGTTTCCTATAGGAGTGGGAACAAAAGTAAGCACTATTTATTTTTTAATAGCATATTTTGTGTTGAATTTTTCAACTCTTCCAGCAGCATCTACAATTTTTTGCTCACCTGTAAAGAATGGATGACATTTTGCACAGATATCAATTCTCATAGATTCAACATTTGATTTTGTTTCAAAGCTGTTCCCACAAGCACAACTTACTTGACAAACTTTATAATCTGGATGTATATCTTGTTTCATTTTGGCCCCTTTTTGTTTTATATTTTTTTGTTTTATGTGTGAAAGGTCGAGCTATGATTATTCTATCGCCCTTCATCTGATAAAAGTTTGCGATTTTACTCAAAAAAAGCTTAATCTTTTATGAGATAATATCAGCTTAACATATCAAGAATTCATTTAGTTTTATCTGTTATAATCTTTTAAAAGAGATTTTATGTAAATATTTTTGGAGTAATCATGCTAGAAACAATAAAAGATGAAATAAAAAAAGTAATAGTAGGACAAGATGATCTTCTTAATGGGATGCTTATAGCTTTGTTTTGTGAGGGTCATATCTTTGTTGAAGGAATGCCAGGACTTGCGAAGACAACTGCGATTAACTCTTTAGCAAAAACTTTAGGTTTTAGTTTTAAAAGAGTTCAATTTACCCCTGATTTGCTCCCAAGTGATATTACAGGGAGCGAAATGCTCGATTTAAAGAATAATGATTTTAAAATCAAACATGGACCAATCTTTACTAATCTTTTATTAGCAGATGAAATAAATAGAGCAGGAGCAAAAATACAATCGGCCTTGCTTGAAGCTATGGCAGAAAAACAAGTTACTATCGGTGATGAGACTTTTAAGCTCCCCTACCCTTTTATGGTTCTTGCAACTGCGAATCCAGTAGAACAAGAGGGAACTTATGAGCTTCCTGAAGCTTCTTTAGATAGATTTATGTTGAAAATAAAAGTTTCCTATAATACTATTGAGGAGGAGTTTGAGATAGTTCAAAGAGTTGCCAAAAAAGGGTTTGAAACTATCAATAAAGTGCTCTCTTTTGAAGAGTTTACTACTATCAAACAAAAAATAAAAGATATTCATATCGATGATGAACTTTCGCGATATATCTTAGAGATTATCTTTGCCACAAGAAATCCTGAAAATTATGGACTTCCTGAATTAAAACAGTATATAAACTTTGGAGCAAGTCCAAGAGCAAGTATCGATCTATATAAAGCAGCTAAAGCATATGCTTTTTTGCAAATGAAAGAGTTTGTTACCCCTTATGATATCTCTAAAGTTGCTTTTTTAGTTCTAAGACATAGAATAATCTTGAACTATCAAGCTATAGCAAATGATATAACAGCAGATGATATTATCCAAAAAATTATAGAGAAACTTCCAAAACCATAATGGATACTCATGGATAAAATCATCAATAGTAAGTTATATCAAAATAATCTGCAAATCACTACAAAAAAAAGAATCTTTTCCCATCTAAGTGGGGAACATAATTCTATTTTTAGCGGGAATGGTTTAGATTTTAGAGAACTCAGAGAATACAACACAAGTGATGATATTAGACATCTTAATTGGAAAGTAACTGCAAGAATTGGAACACCTTGTGTCAATGTCTTTAGTGAAGATAAAAAATTAAATTTTGTTTTTGTTTATTTGATAAGTGGTGGGATATATTTTGGAACACATAGGGCTAAAAAAGATACAATGAGAGATGTGCTCGCGAATCTTTCTTATGCAGCTTTTAAAAAAAAAGATTTAGTATCAACATTATTCTTTAGTAATCAAATTGAATCTCTCAATTACTCTTCAAAAAATAAAATGATAATAGAACAAGATATAAAAATCGCCAATAATCTCAACCCATTAGGGAAGCAAATTGATTATAAAAAACTTGAAAGTTATCTCCTCTCAAGTGTGAAACAAAAATCTATCATTTTTTTAATTGGGGATTTTTTAGAATTACCAACTCTTAGATTTTTAAGTGCGAAACATGAGCTTTATGTAGTTATAGTACGGGATAAGTTTGAAGAGGATATCAAACTTCTTGGAGATTTTAATATCAAAGATACAACTTCACTTGATAGTGAAAATATTTTTTTAGATGAGGGAAATTTGAAAAAATATGTAGAACTTATGCAAGCACACGATGTTGCTCTTTTTACGATGTTTCATAAACTAAAAATCAAATATAAAAAGATTTATACAGATGATGATGTAGTGTCAAAATTACTCCAACTAATAAGAGATTAAAAGTAGAAAAATGGAAGAACTAAAAGATATTAAACCCGAAATAGTAATTATCAATAGCTTTCTTATAGATATGCTCTTTTTGGGCTTTATTATTATGTTAGTGGGGGTATTGGGATATTTTATCTATAGATTTTTCAATAAAGACAGAAAAGAAGATAAAAGAAAACTTTCCGTCCTCTATCTCAAATCGTTTGATTTTGAGAATTTAGAGGATAAACAAATAGCTTATGAGTTTACAAAACATGGTTATATCACCCTTGAAGAGCATTTTTGTGATGAATTTTTTAAAATCTTAAAGCAACTAGAACCTTTTAAATACAAACAAGAGGTTCCAAAGATAGATGATGATTTAAAAGAGCAAATGAAAGACTATGTCAAAGTGAGGATACGATGAGTTTATACGGTATCACTTTTTTATTTCCTTATATTTTACTTGCTCTTTTTATCTACCCAATATGCCTTTATTATTGCAAAGAGAAAGCTCAAAGTATCTATTTTTCAAATATGCCAATGGTTAAATCTGCAACAAAAAATCAAGGCTATATCTTAAAAGTTTTACGATTTTTAATTTTTTTCTTTTTAGTTTTAGCTTTAGCAAACCCTGTAAAGGAAGATGATATCGCTCTAAATGAAAAAAATGGTTATGAAATCTCACTGATAGTTGATGCAAGTGGCAGCATGGCTGAAAACAATAAATTTGGCATTACAAAAGAGATATTAAGTGATTTTATACAAAAAAGAGCGACTGATAGATTAGCCTTAAGTGTATTTGCCGATTTTGCTTATGTTGCAATACCTCTTACTTATGATAAAACTACATTTACTTATCTTTTAAATCTTTTAGAAGTGGGAGTTGCGGGGCAACGGCAAACAGCACTATATGAAGCTTTGTACCTCAGTAATAACCTTTTTAAAGGGAGTACTTCCAAAAACAAAATAGCGATACTCCTGACCGATGGGATGGACAATGCAAATACAATCCCTATTGAAGTAGCAATAAGTGTAGCAAAAAAATATGGGATAAAAGTCTATACCGTAGGGGTTGGTCAAATAGGTGATTTTGATCCTGTAAGTTTGAAGCAAATAGCAGATGCAACAAAAGGGAAATTCTATCAAGCTTCAACAAAAAAAGAATTACAAAAGATTTATCAACAAATTGATAGTTTAGAAAAAAGTAAGATAAAAACAGACCAACTTGTCAAAAAAACATATTTGTATCAGTACCCACTTGATATTGCTATTGGATTTCTTTTTATTTTACTCCTTATCAATAGGAGAAATTCATGAGTTTTTATAATTCATATGCTTTTTTAGTCCTTTTTTTACTGTTGATTTTGTTTTTTATAAAAAGGAAAAACAACAATTATGAATCCTATTTTTCACCTTTTATGCTCAAAAAGATTATTATTGGAAAAAATCAAACACAATTTAATTTACTCCTTTTGGTTTTTAGCTTTGTTTGTTTAGTGCTCGCACTTGCTCGCCCAATTATAAAAAATAAACCTATTGTAGTTTCCCAAAACTCTGTCTCTTTTGTTGTTGCTTTTGATATTTCAAAATCTATGATGGCAACTGATGTCTATCCTAATCGACTTTTATTTGCGAAAAATAAGTTTTCCCAACTCCTTACAAATCTTAAAAATGAAAAAATTGGTGCTATTGCATTTAGTAGCAAATCATTTTTGATAGCACCCCTTACAAGCGATTATGGAACAGTAAAATACCTTATTGATAATCTTAGTTTAGAATCAATTAGTGTCTATGGTTCTTTGGTAGAGGAGGCTTTGCAGGCAACTTCAAAACTACTTGAGGGGAGCAACGATAAGTCTTTATTGATTTTTACAGATGGTTGTGATAATAACGATTTCACACAAGAGATAGCTTTTGCAAAAAGCAATAATATTAAAGTGTTTATTTATGCAATTGGGACAAAAAAGGGGAGTGCGATAGATAACGATGGGGATGTTTTAAAAGATGGGCAGGGGAATATTGTCATCACAAAACTAAATGAAAATATCAAACAACTTGCTTTTGAAACAGGTGGAGCTTATTTGGAATATTCTCCGCAAGATAAAGATATAGAAAATCTTTTAGAAGCGATTCGTGAAAAATCAGAAGCGAGAAAAATAGGTGACGCTGTTATTTATGATAATGATGAGCTTTTTTATATTCCCCTTTTGATTGGACTTTTGTTTTTTATGGTAGCGATTAGTGGTTTTAGGAGAAAAAGATGAGGTTTTTATTTGCTTTTTTTGTGACGATGGGGGGTGTGTACGGAACCCCTTTGGATTATTATTATCTTTACAAAGCAAATTCTTTTGAAAAAGGGAAACAATACACTGAAGCACTCCATAGTTATAAACAGATTCACAACAAAAGTGATGCGGTGAGATACAATATGGGCAATTTGTACTATAAAAAGAAAAGCTACCAAAAAGCAATTGAAAGTTATCTGGGGATCAAAAGTAATAATCTTCAATATCAAACTTTACACAATCTTGGAAATAGTTATGCAAAGATAAACGAGATTGATAAGGCGATAATGCGTTATGAAAAAGCACTTACAATTAAAAAAGATAAAGATACATTGTACAACCTTGAACTCCTCAAAAAAATGAAAAATGAAAAACAAAAAGAGCAACAACAAGAAACGACACAGAAAAATGAAGATAACAACGATACCAATCAAGAAGAAAACCAAAAAGATACAAACAAAGGGAAATCAGAGGGTAAAAATGGAGAGGTAGCGGGGGAGAAACAAAAACAAAATGATGATAAAATCAAAAAAGATAAAGTACAAAATCAAATAAGAAAAGCGGGAGAGCTTTCAGATTTAGAAGAAAAAAAATGGTCACAAATACTTGAAAATAGAGATATCAAAACTTTACTTGTACCAATCTCAAATGGTGGAGAAAAAAATGAACACAATATCAAACCTTGGTAGAATAGTTTTTCTATTATTGTTTACCAATATTTTATTTGCAAATATTTCAGTAACTGTTGATAAAAAATTATTTTATAAAGGGGATACAGTAACCCTTCAGATAAAAGCAACTGGGGAAGATATAGAATTTCCAAATTTGAAAGATATCGCTGGATTTCCTATCATTGGAACAAGTACAAGTGAACAAATTTATGTGGTAAATGGGAAAACAACAAGGGGAAAAATTGTAAACTATATGTTTGTCCCAAATAACTCTATGGTGATTCCCTCTTTTATTGTCAAGGTAAATGGAGGAAATTTTAAAACAAATCCAATCTCTATTAAACAAACAATCCCACAAGTTTCAAAAGGGAAAGATGATATTGTCCTTTTGCTAGAAACAAATAAAGATAAAGTGTATGTTGGGGAGGCGATTGTCACTACTGTTATTTTCAAATACAAAGTAGGGATAAATTTAGTGGATGCGAAATTAGAACCTTTTAAACCAAATAATTTTTGGGTAAAAGGGCTTAAAGGGGAGGAGCCAAAAGAGGAAAATGGCTATATGGTGTATAAAAGTAGCTTTTTGATATTTCCTCAAAGAAGTGGAAATCTTAGGCTAGAAAATCAACTTATTTCAGTTGCTCTCAAAGATGTGAATAGTTATGATACAAAACAAGTCAAAATCTTTTCAAATAATAAGGTAATCAAAGTTCTTCCACTCTCTTCTGGTTTGAGTGTGCAAGGGAAATATACAATAAATGCCACAGTAGATAAAACAGAAACTTCAAGTAATGACCCAACAAATCTCACTATCTCGATTGATGGACTTGGAAATATTGATGATATTGAAGAGTTTACCTTGGATTTGCCAGAACAAGTTGTTTATTCTTCCAAACCAACAATCACAAGTGGTTTGCAAGATGGAAATTATAGGGGGACTTTTACCCAAAAGATATCGATTATCAGCGATAAGGATTTTGAAATTCCAGAGATAACTTTCAAATATTTCGATAAAACAACCGCAAAAGAGGTTGAGATTAGTACCACACCTTTTTTGATAAAAGTGACGGGGAAAAAGAAAACACCAACAAAAGTTTTAGAGCAAGGTGCGCAAACGGTTGTTTCTCATAAAGAGGATGGAAACACAAAATATTTCTATGGTTTTGGTGGGATAATTTTTGGTGCTTTGGTAACTCTTTTGTGGATGAGGAAAAAAGCGATACAATCAGCCCCAAAAGAGAGACCATTGGAAGTGGCGATAAAAAAAGCGAAAACAGATAAAGAGCTGTATGATTTACTCCTTCCATATTCACAAAAACAAGAATTAAAAGATTTCATCAGAAATCTGGAAGAAAATATCTACTTTTGTGCAACCAATACCATAGACAAAAAAGAATTACTACTAGTTTTATCCAATGAAATAGGATGAAATTTATCAAATCGATAGAAAATTTTAAAGGATAACTTCTCTTAATAAAAAAATAAGTATAATGTCATCCTTTAAATGGACGATTGTGAGAGCGGTTTAATCTGCCATCTTGGAAAGGTGGTGTGCTTCACAGCACCATAGGTTCAAATCCTATATCGTCCGCCATCATACTCTTTTAGTGATAATTTGTTATAATCTACTCTTAAATAAAAATTACATACAACTTAGGTAAATCAAAATGAAAACAGAACTCTCAATTATCATCTTAGCAGCCGGTCAAGGAACACGGATGAAATCAGCTATTCCAAAAGTACTCCACAAGATTTCTGGTTTTGAGATGCTTTATTACTCAATCCTAGAAGCTCAAAAATTAAGTGATGATATCACTGTTGTTTTGTATCATCAAGCAGATTTAGTTCAAAAAACTATGGAAAAATACTTTACAAATATCTCATATCATATTCAAGACCATCAAAACTTTCCAGGGACTGGTGGAGCGGTGATGGGAATAGTTCCAAAACACTCAAAAACTTTGGTACTCAATGGAGATATGCCACTTATTGAGGCTAGTGAGTTAGTAAATTTAGTTAGTGATGCGAAGCTTACAATGTCTGTTTTGAACTTAAAAAATGCAAATGGATATGGTAGAGTTGTGGTGGAAAATGGAGCAGTTAAGAAAATCGTTGAGCAAAAAGATTGCAACGAAAATGAACTTGCTATCAATATTGCAAATGCTGGGATTTATTGTTTTGATACTGAGTTTCTACTAGCAAATTTAGGGGAATTGACAAATAATAACAATCAAAAAGAGTACTATATAACCGACCTTGTGGAGATGGCGATTAAGCAAAATTTACAAGTTGTTCCTGTTGAAGTGAGTGAAGAGAATTTCAAAGGTGTTAATTCTAAAATAGATTTAGCAAATGCAGAAGTTATCCACCAAAATAGGATAAAAGAGCGATTTATGGCAAATGGTGTGATTATGAGGTTGCCTGAAACTATCTATATTGAAAGTAGTGTAAAAATTGAGGGGGAGAGTGTATTGGAAAATGGAGTTGCACTCCTTGGAAATACAAAAATAATCAATAGCCATATCAAAGCAAATAGTGTAGTTGAAAATAGTGTATTAGAAAATAGCGACATAGGACCAATGGCAAGAATTCGACCAGATAGCCATCTTGTTGATACCCATGTTGGTAACTTTGTAGAGATAAAAAAAGGGAAATTAACAGGGGTAAAAGCTGGACATTTAAGTTATCTTGGAGATTGTACAATAGATGCTGGTTCAAATATTGGAGCAGGAACTATCACTTGTAACTATGATGGGAAGAAAAAATATCAAACGATTATCGGGAAAAATGTTTTTGTAGGAAGTGACACTCAACTTGTCGCACCTCTCAATATCCCTGATGATGTGATGATAGCAGCAGGAACAACTGTAACAAAAGACCCGCAAAGTGGCGACTTAGTCCTTAATCGAACTCCTCAAAAAAGTATTGCTAAGTTTTTTTATAAATTTTTTGGAAAAAATAATGTTACTAAAAGATAAAAATATACTCGTGGGAGTTACCGGTTCGATTGCTATTTACAAATCTTTAGAGCTTATTCGTCTTTATATAAAAGCTGGAGCAAATGTCAAAGTGATTATGACAGATGGGGCAAAAAGATTTATTGCTCCACTTACATTTGAGACGATTTCACAAAGTAGTGTTTTAGATGAAAACACTGAAAATTGGGACAAAAACTCTATTAACAACCACATTGCTATTGGAAAATGGGCTGATATATTTATCATCGCTCCTGCAACTGCAAATACTATAAATAAACTAAGCAATGGGATTGCTGATAATCTTCTCCTTCAAACAGCTTTAGCTTACCCACGAATGAAGCTTTTAGCACCTGCGGCTAATACTAATATGATAGAAAATCCTATCACAAAAGCAAGTCTTAAAATGCTTGCCCTTTGTAATTTTCAAACAATTAGCCCAATTTCAAAAGAGTTAGCTTGTAGAGATGTCGGAAATGGTGCGATGACGGAAGTTCAAGATATTTTTGATGCAACAGCAAGAGAATTACTCCAAGATAGCTATTGGATAGATAGAAAAGTTGTTCTAAACGGTGGAGCAACGATTGAGAAGATTGATGATGTACGATTTATCTCAAATTTTTCAAGTGGAAAAATGGCTGGAAGTTTAGCTACAGCACTCTACTACAAAGGGGCTGATGTTTGTTTGGTGGGGAGTAGTGACTTTAAAGTCCCTAGTGAAGTGCATATTATCAAAACAACGAGTGCTAGTGAAATGAATAGTTACCTCACAGATTGTATCAGGGTAGCCAAAAAAGGGAAACTTTCAAATGCTACTTTGATGGATAACTCAAATGTCCAACTTATTCAGAAAAAACCATATTTTTTTGGGGTAGCGGCGGTTTCTGACTACACTCCAAAATATCCACAAAATGGGAAGCTCAAAAAAGATGATATTGGGGAAAATTGGAGTTTAGAACTCAAAAAAAATATTGATATTTTGGCAAATTTACCTAAAGAGGATATCTATACTATTGGTTTCAAAGCTGAGATGGATAAGGCAAATGGGAAACAAAATGCCCTTTCTATGCTTCAAAATAAAAAACTTGATGGAGTTTGTTTGAATATTTTGGATAATACTAACACTTTTGGAAGCGATACCAATACGATTGAGTTTTTAAATTCAGCAGATAGTTTTATAGTAAGTGGAGAGAAACTCATTATCTCATTTGAGCTTTTAGAAAATTTACAAAAGGTTTTTAATGAATAGTTACAAACAACTGCCGAATCATATCGCTATCATTATGGATGGTAATGGCAGATGGGCAAAAAGTCATGGACTTAGTAGAACTGCTGGACATGAAGAGGGAGCTAAAACGGTTCGAGAGATAACTACTCATTGCTCTAAAATTGGGGTGAAATATCTTACTTTATATGCTTTTAGTACCGAAAATTGGACAAGACCAAAGTTAGAAGTTGAATTTTTGATGAAGTTGCTTGAGAGATGGTTTAAAAGTGAATTATCAATTTATTTAGAAAATAATGTACGATTTAAAGCTATTGGAGAGCTTAGTAAATTTTCTAAAAGTTTGCAAAAAACTATTAAAGATGTGGAGGAAAAAACAGCGCATTGTACTGGGCTTACTCAAGTTTTAGCCCTTAATTATGGAAGTCGTGATGAAATTACAAGGGCTTTTAAAAAAGTTATAGAAAACAATTTAGATATAACTGAAGAAAATATTGATGCTTCTCTTGATACTGCAACATTTGGAGACGTTGATTTGCTTATTCGCACAAGTGGAGAGGTAAGATTGTCAAACTTTTTATTGTGGCAATGTGCTTATAGTGAGATGTTTTTTACTGATACTTTATGGCCTGATTTTGCCCCAAAAGAGCTAGATGAGATTATCGAGCAATTTACAAAAAGAGAGAGAAGATTTGGTGGTATTTAGTAT
>DYPS01000012.1:38024-42089 GCA_020719775.1 Desulfosporosinus sp.
ATGGTATCACAATATCCCAATCCTCTCGTATCTCTTTTTAAAAGGGAAATGTGCAACTTGTAAAGAAACTATCTCTATCACATACTTTTTTGTTGAGGTAATATCTGGATTCCTCTTTGTGACACTTTTTTTAAAATTTGGGTTGACAACCTTATTTGCAATCTATGCACTTCTTTTTTCACTCCTTTTACTCCTTAGTTTTATAGATTTGAAATACAAAGCGGTTCCTGATTATTTACTATTTCTCTCCATTATGGTAACTTTATTTTTACCAAACTTTTCATTTGCAGATGCTCTTTTATTTGCTGGTGGATTTGTGATGCTGGATTTTATTGTTACTTTTTATATCCAAAATATCAAAGCAAGAATTACCAAAAATGAGGATCTTCGTACTCAAAAAGCACTTGGCGATGGGGATATCCCAATTGTAGCTATTATTGGTGGCGTGGTTGGGGTACAACTTGGGTTATTTGCAATTATTCTTGCTTCTATTTTTGCCCTTTTCCCAGCACTTTATGGGCAATGGAAACATAAAGAAATTGAAACTCCCTTTATCCCATATCTCTCTTTGGGACTATTTTTGGTAATATTATTAGATAAATTTATTTTAGCTATGCGAATATACTAGGGAGAAATGATGAAGTTACTTAAAAAATATATCAGTAGTACGATTTCCGGTACTTTTTTCCCGATATTTTTATCTTTATTTACTATTACTTCTGTTGTCTATCTTGTTAAAATAGCTTCACTTACATCAATCATAACTATAGATTTTTGGGAACTTAGTTATCTGTATGGATTAAGTTTACCAAAGATTTTATATTATGCTCTTCCTATTACATTTTTTATCTCTATGATACTAAACTTTTCAAAACTTTCAGGAGAATATGAACTTATAGTGATCTCTAGCTTTGGGCTTTCTCCTATGAAGCTTCTTCGTATTATTTTGCCAATTTCATTTCTAACTACCTTAGCTCTTTTAATTATTTCTTTTATTGTAATACCTCAAACAGATTACTTGCAAGCAAAATTTTTTGCCAAAAAACAACAAGAAACAGAATTTAATATTAAACCAAATGAATATGGACAAGTATTTGGACCTTGGTATGTTTATGTAGAAAAAAAAACAGAAAATACCTATAAAGACATCGCACTCTTTTTGCCTTTGGAAAATAAAGATACTTTTATTATGGCACAAACAGCGGATATTATAAATGAACAAGATTCTTTAAAATTAACTCTACAAAATGGTTTAGCTACGAATATTTTTGATAAAAAGCTAGAGGAAGTTGATTTTTCAACAATGATTCTTACATATCAACTTAGTAAAATAGAGAAAATAAATTCTATTCATGATTTAATAGGATATTGGTCCCATATTGATCCTGCTAGTAAAAAAATGAAACTCTTCATCCAAAATCTTTTAGTTGCATTTTTTCCACTTGCTTCTGTAATGTTTTACATTGCTCTTGGATTTTACAATCCAAGATATGAAAAAAATAGAAATACTATCTATGCAATAAGCTTGACTACTTTTTATATGATTATAATGCAAAAAGTTGCCGAACTAAAAGATATTTATACGGTCCCACTTTTTTTTATCATCTGGATAACTATTTCGTTGATTCTTTACAAAATAAGAATAAAATCGCACTATTAAGATGACGGTAAAACTCACACTCTCTTACAATGGAAGCAAGTTTAACGGCTCTGCTATTCAGCCAAAAACTCGCACAGTACAAGGGGAACTAGAAAAATCATTAAAATTTTTGGGAATCATAACCAAAACAGTTTTTAGTGGGCGAACCGATAAAGATGTCCATAGTACAAATCAAGTTGTTTCATTTCAAATCCCATCATTTTGGGAAAATATCGAGAAGTTAAAAACAACACTCCAAAAACTTTTAGGAGATGATATTTTTCTTAAAAGACTTGAATATGTCAGCGATGATTTTCATGCAAGATTTAGTGCAAAACAAAGGGAATATCGCTATTTTGTATCATTAAAAGAGACAAACCCTTTTACTAAAAATTATCTCTATCACCATAAAAATATCAATCTTGAAGTGTTACAAAAAGCTTCAAAAATCTTAATTGGACAGCATAACTTTCTTTATTTTAGTAAAAGCGGAAGTGAACCAAAAAGCACAGTGCGAGAAATTTACGATGTAAAAATCTACCAATACAAAGATTTTGTGGTTTTTAAGTTTTGTGCGAATAGTTACTTACGAAGTCAAATTCGCCTTATGGTTGATTTTTTGTTGAAAATTTCTGATGGTATTTTGGATGAAGAAGATTTGAGAAAACAACTCTCACTTCAAACTCATATCTCAAAAACTTTAGCCCCACCAAATGGGCTTTATTTGACAAAGATTCGATATAATCAAAAAATATTTAACACAAGGAAAAAATATGAGCACCTTGACAATGACACAAAAAGAGATAATGGAGAGAAAAGAGACGATAGAAAATGAACTTGAAGAACTTTTCCAAGCACAGATGAAAATCACAGACTGGGATGTCCCTGAAGCGGATGACCAAAAAGCAGCTGAGATGATACTTGAGATTTTTGAGAGTAAACTAGCTGAAATTAGAAAAGATGTAGTTTGTGGAGTTTATAAATATTTTTAATGAATACTTATAAAATTGCAAAATTAGATACTAAAATCCAACCTTTTTTGAAATGGGCAGGTGGCAAAAGAACTTTGCTTCCTGAGCTTATTTCACGAATGCCAAAAAATTTCAATAACTATTTCGAACCATTTATCGGTGGTGGAGCTTTGTTTTTTGAGCTTAAAAAGTTAGGAATTTTGGAGAAAAAAGAGGTTTATTTATTTGATAAAAATAGTGAACTTATCAACACTTATAAAATTGTGCGATGAACTTAAAGAATTATTTTGAATCAAGCGGTAGTTATAAAAGCAACTCACAAAAAGCAAGAGCATTTACAGAACCATTTGTAGAAGAAAATTTTTATTGCCCATATTGTGGAGCAAATTTAATTAGTCGTGTTAATAATGATAAAGTTAGAGATTTTGATTGTAGTAAATGTGATGAAAATTATGAACTAAAATCAAAACAAGGTAGAAGCTTGGGCAAAACTATAGTTGATGGCAAATATCAAACTATGATTGAACGAATAAATAACAACAATAATCCAAATTTTTATTTTTTAAATTATGACAAATCAAATTTTGATGTAATAAACTTTTGTGCTGTACCAAGTTATTTTTTTACACCAAGTATTATTATTCCAAGAAAAAATGGAATACCAAATCGCCCTGATTACATTATGTGTAATATTGATATATCAAACATTCCAAATTCTGGCAAAATTTTTTATGTAAAAGATAAAGAAATAATAAGCAAGAATAAAGTACTTGAGGATTGGAATAAAACTTTATTTTTGAAATACTCAAGTAGTATTCAAGCTAAAGGATGGTTGCTTGATATTATTCAATGTATTGAAAAGCTTAACAGAAAAAAATTTAGTTTACAAGATTTGTATAATTTTGAAAACTATTTAAAAATAAAACACCCAGAAAATAATAATATACAGGCAAAAATAAGACAACAATTGCAAGATTTAAGAGATAAAGGTTATCTGAGATTTACAGATAGAGGAAATTATGAGGTTATATAAATGCCAATAAAAAGAGATTTAGCTTTAAAAATTATTAAATATTTACTTGATAATCCATCATTTTATTTTCCATTTTTGGTAATGTGTCAAGGTTATGCAAGTTATGCAGACGATGATGAAGAATTTGTTGAGATAGTGCCAAAAGATGATTATGAAAATTTACTTGAGAATTCAAAATATGATACTTTTGAATTATGGGAAAATTTACAAAATTTAGATTTACAAACTCTTCAATTGTTATCTAAAGGTTTTATTGAAAAAATCATAAATGAAGATGCAATATCTTTGATTGAAGAATCTGCTAAAGGCTATCGGGAATTATGGCAATTGGATTTGTGTGAATCTGCTAAAATTTTAGAATATGGATTTAATGAGTTTTTAGGTGGAAAAGCTGAAGGATTTGAAGAAGCTTTGGAGATACT
>DYPS01000174.1 GCA_020719775.1 Desulfosporosinus sp.
AGTTAGATCCTTGCTTTTAGCAGTTAGTTCCCTGATTTGGTTATTCGAAGTTTAATTCTTTTCAACTTCTTAACTGAGCTGCTTTAGTATTTTGCGCAACTCTCTGTCAAAATCTTATTTTGCTTTTTGTGAATCACTGTGACTTTGATCCTCAAAGTTACTAATTTGCTTATTAATGTTTGCAGTGAGATATTCCATTTAACTTTATAGTTTTTCGATGTATTGCTAATTCTTTTTATTTTTAACATTCATTTTTTACTAAAATTCCTTTAAATGAGAGTAATCCTCTTCCAATTTAGCATTATTGATTTCTATTTCTCTCATTCTCAGCACTTCCCTTCTACTTTTCTCCAACTAGCCAGCCATCGATCTGATTTTGTCCAAATATTCCTTACTATTTTCCTCCATATCAAATTTACTCATTTTCAATTGCCTAATTTCCTCCTACCGCATCAATAGCTCCCTTCGATAGTACTCATCATTCGACTACAAATTAATTTTCAGCTCATTGTTTTCATAATTAACCAATTAGTCATTTAATCGCCTTGCCTTTTCCTGCCATATATTTATCTATGATTCGTATTCTATTTTTAATTTATGCAGGTTTATGTTTTACCTTTACATTTCGCTTACTTTTTAGCGAAGGCGAGTGTTTTATTTGCGCAGCTTTGAGTCGTCCTAGGTTTTCATTTTGTAACTCTATTCGCCGAACTTAGATTAGTCATCAATTCCCGCATTCTTCGAGTACTTAGAATTAGCACTTTCATGTCTTGCTTGGACTTTCACTTACTAATTGTTTGATAGATGCCGAGATCTGCTTATACTTCCTTCGAGTGCATTGGCGCTCAGTTAATTGCTGCCTCTCGGGACTTGAGATGACATAAAATTATGAATGCTTTGATCGTTTTTTTGATTGGTCTTGGCCTGGAATTTGACATTGGGCTTTGGCTGAATTTGATTCATATTCGTTATTTTAAAGAATTATAAAAGGAGTGTCATCATTATTATGGTCCTATAATAATCAATCTATCTTATACACTCAATGAACTCATTGGTAAACTCTGGTATTCAACGTATTTATGTTGGGACTTGTAATTGACTATTTCTAAGATTGTTTGGGAAATGGTAGCTAACAGAATGATTATTTCACATTCTAAATCTACATCTACTCCTTGTGGAGCTAACAATACAGCTCCTCTGACTAGTCTACTTTTTCATATATTTATGAAGTCTAAGACATGAACGACTTCTTCAAATTATATATAAATTTACCTAGCCATGTTGGAGTCTTTCGCTTTAAATGATTTTACACATTTTAAGTTTTTTTCTTTTGTTCATTCGTTACTGAAGTTAATGATTGAATGTCAGCACTTATTTTATTTACATTGATGGTTGTTTGATCTACCCTGACGCCCATTTGTTTTATATTGACGGTTGTTTGATCTATCCTGACGCCCATTTGTTTTATCATTTAAGCAGTCTATTGACGGCTAATTTCTTTCTCCACTCTGTTCAGCAAAATCCCTTTTTAAGCAGGTGACAGTTACAGTGAAGTGGTAGTTTTGGCTATTTGTTTTAGTTGGTCAATTGACCAATCAGAAGCCAAAGTCTCAATGTTCAGTATTTGCATTGCAATTTTTGGGGCATCAAATTATGACAT
>DYPS01000091.1:0-5865 GCA_020719775.1 Desulfosporosinus sp.
GTTACCATTATTAAATCGTTTAATAAGCTCTAATACCCTTTTTGTTTGACTTGTAGCCATTATTACTCCTCGTATAAAATTATAAAAAAATTATATCTTAATATTTAGACATATTCTGTCTCAAATATTTTTTTTAAGTTTCAAACAAAAATCAATAGCGACACCCTCTCTTAGTCCATCATCAAAAACGATAGAATACTCTTTCTTTAAAATTTCAAAAAAAAGTTTAAATATCTCAACACCCATATCGATATAAGCAGTTCGTCCAGTGCCAACTTTTTCCATCAATTCTTCACTCGACATCAAAGAAAAATCTTTTTGAATTTTGCAAATATCTTGTAAAAAAAGTTTTGTTCCATTGACTTTGTTTTTGTCATAATTGTAGTAGTCCATCCCAAGAAAAACTGCACAAATTGTAGTTGGAGTACCAGCAGTGCTTATAAAAGGGAATTGTGAAATATCTTGATTTAGCTCTTGTAAAAAAGTTTTGATATACGATGTAAGTGCTTCAAATTCAGCTTTTTGATTGGTTGATTGAGTCAAAGTGACGATTCCAAAAGGGAAACTTTGAACTCTTTTCCCATCTTTTGAAACAACAATAAGCTCAGTAGAACCACCACCGATATCAAGTAAAAGAAACTCATCACTTGGGAGTTTTTCTCTTTTTAAGGCATACTCTATCGCTAAAAGTGTGAGATTTGCCTCTTTTTCCCCATCAATGATTTGAAAAGTTATCCCAGTATTTTCTTTGATTTTTTCAATCACTTCTTTGCTATTTTTTGCTATTCGCATCGCTTGAGTCGTCACAGCGATGGCCTCTTTTGGATTGTATTGAAGTATCTTAATACCCTCATCTATCGCCGTGATAATTCTACCAATAGCCTCATTCGAGATAGTACCATTTGCCATCAAACCATCAGCAGTACCTACTGTTTTTTCATATTCACCTATTGTTTGATGGGTGATACAATCGTATTGCAAAACACGAAAAGAGTTGGAACCTAAATCTATAGTTGTTATTTTCATATGTAATGCTATAAAATTTTCTGTTAGAAAAAACTTATTTATAAACAACCTCTTTTCAATTTATTTTTTATAATTTTAGCTTAATGAAACAAATGGGTTACTAAAAACTTAAGTAAAATTCTCTCCTAAACTATTTTAGGATATAATCCAAACTTCTTAAATTATCAATATTAAAAGACTACTGTACAAGGTGCGGTGCTTTCATTAAAATAAAAAGGCTTGAATTATGATTATCTTAGACGGTAAAAAATTATCAGACAAAATCAGAGAAAATGTAAAAAAAGAGGTTGATGAACTTCAAAAGAGTGGAACTACACCTGGTCTTGCTGTAATTTTAGTAGGGAATGACCCTGCAAGTGCTGCTTATGTCAACATGAAAAGTCGTGCTTGTAAAGAAGCTGGAATATACAGTATCGCTCACGAAATGCCTGACAGTATCTCGCAAGAAAATATTCTTGATATTATCCATATGATGAATAAAAATCCAAATATTGATGGTATTTTAGTACAGCTTCCTCTTCCTAAACATATCGACACAACGGCTATACTTGAAGCAATTGATCCAAATAAAGATGTAGATGGTTTTCATCCATACAATGTTGGGAGAGTTGTAGCTGGACTCGATGGTTTTATCCCTGCCACTCCTTATGGGGTGATGGAACTTTTAAAAGAATATGAGATTGACCCAAAAGGGAAAAATGTATGTGTTGTAGGAGCTTCAAATATCGTAGGAAAACCGATGGCAACACTTCTACTTAATGCAAATGCAACTGTTGATATTTGTCATATCTATACAAAAGATCTTAAAGCACATACTTTAAATGCTGATATTATTTGTGTTGGGGTGGGAGTTGTCAACTTGATCAAAGAAGATATGGTAAAAGATGGTGCGATAATTATCGATATCGGTATCAATAGACTTGAAAATGGAAAACTTGTAGGGGATGTGGACTTTGAAAATGTAGCTTCAAAATGTTCTTACATCACACCAGTTCCAGGTGGAGTTGGTCCTATGACCATAGCAATGCTACTAGAAAATACCATCAAATCTGCAAAAAATAGAAAACAAAAGGCTTAACTTATGAGTATAGAAACACCTGATTTAGAAACTTTAGATAATTTAAATAATACAAATGAAACCCAATCAAAAGGGATGATACAAAAATTCTATGCTTGGAGTGGAAGCTGGACGGGAACAATCGTTATCGTTTTGAGTATTATATTTTTTGTTGCTCAGGCATTTGTGATTCCTAGCGGAAGTATGAAAAATTCACTTTTAGTTGGTGATATGCTTTTTGTAAAAAAATTTGCTTATGGAGTACCGACTCCCACAATCCCTTGGATTGAACTAGAAGTATTACCTGATTTTGATGGTGATGGACACTTGATAGAGGGAAGTAAACCAAATAGAGGTGATATCGTAGTATTTCGTTATCCACATGATCCAAAAGTTCATTATGTCAAAAGATGTGTAGCAACAGGTGGGGATATCTTATTTTTAAAAGATAAAGATTTATATATTCATCCAAAAGATGGAAATGAATATATAAAAGAGCATTTCAAAAATTATGAACTCATAGAGCTTGATGATAAACTTTTTATCAAAAATCCATACGAAAAAGAACATCCAGGGATCCATCATGATAACACTATCACTAGAGAAAATAGTGAGCATATTCAACTTTTTGACTTTATGCCAATTATGGTCCCAGATGGAGAATTTTTTATGATGGGAGATAATAGAGATCACTCAAATGATAGTAGATTTTGGGGAACTGTAGCCTATAAATACATCGTTGGAACACCTTGGTTTGTCTACTTTAGCTGGGATGATGAGAAAAAAATCAGATGGGATAGAGTGTTTCAAACTCCAAAATCTTTAGAAAATACAAAATATACAAAAGAAACATCAAATCATACGGAAGGGATATACTAATGAAATATTACATCGGAGCAGATCATGCTGGAATTGAAATCAAAAAATTCGTAAAAGAGTTATTTGAAAAAAAAGGGCATACAGTTGAAGATTTAGGACCGTTTAATACAGACCGAGTTGATTATCCTGATTTTGCAGCTAAAGTGTGTGAAGCGGTTTTAAGTGATGAAGAGAGCAAAGGGATTTTAATTTGCGGAAGCGGTATTGGAATGTCTATGGCTGCAAATAAATTTGATGGGATTCGAGCTGCATTATGTCATAATGAATACAGTGCGAAAATGGCAAGAGAACATAATGATGCAAATGTCCTTTGCATGGGGGAGAGAGTAAGTGGATATGGGATGGTTGAAGCTATCGTAGATGCTTGGGATAGTCACTCTTTTGAAGGTGGAAGACACGAAGGAAGAGTTGAAAAAATCAATGCTTTAAGTAAAATTGGAAGTTGTAGGGTATAAACATGGTAAGACAAACACCACCAAGTGATTGGGTAGCTTATGTAGTCGTTGGACTAACTGTTGCTGGGATACTTTTAGGTAAATATCTTATAGGGAGAGGAGATGGCTCTATAAATGAAGCAGAGGAAGAATCTACAAAAACCCAACAAATTACTTCTGAAATGGAAAACACAACTAAAGAAGAAGTAAAACAATAAAGAATATAAAAAATGATAAATCCAAAAATAATAGATAGTATATTTAGTGCGGCATCGATCCAAAGATGGAACGATTATCCAAGGATGGTTGACCTTGTAGAACTTGACAAACAAGCTCATAAATTTATAATAGCCTATTTTATAGCAAAACTTGAAGAGGATGTAAACTACACCCATTTAATCGAAGCTGGTATTTTTGAGTTTTTAAGAAGGGTTGTGGTCACCGATATTCGTCCTGATGTTTTTAGAAAAGCACTTAAACAAAAAGGGAAAGAGCTTAATATTTGGGTGATAAATAAACTTGCCCCTAGTTTAAAAGATATAGACGATGGAGCTTTTTTAGCGAAGTTTGAAAGATTTTTAAGCGATGAAACACTCTACAAAAAAGAGAGATTTATCCTAAAAGCTGCTTCATATCTCTCTACAAAATGGGAATTTAGCATTGTTTATCAAACAAGTCAATTTTTAAATGGAATTGATGAAGTAAAAAAAGAGGTGGAAGAGGAGATTGAGGATTATTATGAACTTATCGGTGTTCGTAAAATTGCCCTCAATAAAAAATTAGCAAAAGTAATCGATCTTAGTGGCAGACTTCGATTTCAAAAAAGATGGGCACAAACTCCAAGAATCCCTGAAACTTCTGTTTTAGGGCATATGCTAACTGTTGCAATATTTTCTTATTTTTATTCTATCAAAGTAAATGCTTGTGAAAAACGACTTGAAAATAATTTCTTTACGGCACTCTTTCATGATTTGCCAGAAGCACTTACAAGAGATATCATAAGCCCTGTAAAATACAGTGTAGATGAGCTCAGTGATCTTATAGCAGAATATGAAATCTCTAAAATAGAAGATGATATATTGCCAAATGTACCAGAAAATATTAAAGATGAATTCAAATATATTTTGGGGCTCTATGATGGAAAAAAAGATGAATTTTCAAATAAAATCATCGTTGATAACAAAGTCAAAATAGTTGAAAGTTTAGCTCCTTATAATGAAAATAGATATGAAGCAATCGATGGCTTGGCACTCAAACAATGTGATAAACTCTCTGCATTTGTGGAAGCTAGCCTCTCTATTTCACACGGTATCAAATCAAAAGAATTGATTAATGGAAAAAAACAGATTCTACAATCACTTCTGTCTGTAAGTGGTGTCAATTTTAAAGCAATCGCACAAGAGATAGATGAAGAATTTGGCACTTCTGGACAAATGCAAATGAAGATAGATTTCTAGAAGGTTATCCTTCTAAACTCCATCCTATAGTTTCTCCACTATACATAGGAACTACAACTTCTCCAAAAGCTTCATAAGCTTCTGGTACTACAAAATCTTTTTTTATTAAAGTTACTGATTTTTTTGATGGTGTAAGTTCATAAATATTTATGGCATTTTGACTTACAAATTTTTCTAAGTTTTCTAATTTATCATTTGATTCAAACAATTCAACCAAAACTTGCAATGCAATCGGTGCAGTAAACACCCCAGCTGCACATCCACAAGCTTCTTTCTTGTGTTTAGGGTGCGGTGCTGAATCACTTCCAAACATAATTTTTGGATGTCCACTTAGAGCAATATTTAAAAGCGCCTCTTTATCTTCTGGTCGCTTTGCAATTGGTTTACAAAATAAGTGAGGCTTGAGCATACCACCTGCGACATCATCAAGCGTGATAAGAAGATGCTGTAAAGTGATAGTCGCATACAAATTCTCATACTTCTGAACCAACTCAACTGCCTCTTTTGTAGTGATATGTTCCATAATGATTTTGAGTTTTGGAAAAGCAACTGCTAGTGCTTCATAGACACTCATAAACTCTTTTTCTCTATCCATCACAAAACCATTTGTTTCCCCATGAACACAAAGAGGAATATTCAGTTCAGTCATTGCATTGAATGTTGGTGCAAGTGCTACTGTATCAATTGAGCTTACTCCCCCTTCACTATTTGTAGTGATTCCAGCTGGATAAAGTTTGATAGCACTGATCTCATCTTTTACATCTTCTAAAAACTCTTTTGTGTAAGGTTTGAAGAAAAGTGTCATAAACGGTGTAAAATCATCACCTCCAATAGCTTCTAATATCCTATTTTTATAAGCAACAACTGCTTCCTTTGTATCAACAGGAGGTACAAGGTTTGGCATAATAATACCACCCGCAAATGTTTTGCTTGTAAGTGGTGCTACAAGTTTAAGCATATTTTCATCTCGTAAATGAATATGCATATCGTATGGTGATTGAAGTGTGATTTT
>DYPS01000091.1:5965-9136 GCA_020719775.1 Desulfosporosinus sp.
TTACTTCATATGATCTTTTATTTGAGTTTTCATTGTGGAACTTGGAAAAAATTTAATTTAATTCGTCACTAAAATTAGCAAAAGCACTTTCAATACTTGGTATTGTTTTGTATTGAGTAGTTGTAAGTTTAACATATTTAGTTTTCAGATCACATATTGCTATTCGAAAACTTGCCCCCATAACTGGTTCTACAACACAAATAATTTTATCCCCAATCTGTCTTGTCGTATGAATAATTCCTTGAAGTGTTGAAAAGAAATATTTTGGATAGCTAAGTGGTGTAATCTCAACAACTACAACCCCTTCATTGTTTTCTAAAGTTTGAACTATATCCATAGCATCATCATAACTCTCAAATTGAATACACCAATCATCAAATTTTTTATTAAAGTGTGCTAGATCTTCATCTAAAAATCCGCCCACTAACGATTGTAGAGCAAAAATTGCCACAAAATTCTCCTGATTATTAATACTAAAGGAATCGGTCCAAATATATTTTTTATTTCAAAAAAGAAGATCTTTTACATTCTGTTGGAAGCTCTATCCAAAGGGCTCTCAACGAGAGATCAAGATCATAAATCAATAAAAAAAGAGACAATATCAAACTTATGATACTAGAGATAAATAAACCAATAAGTATCTGTGACACATCAAAATTGTATAAAGCAGATCCAAATAAACAAATAATAATAAACGAGACTAACAAAACACTAAATACTGCCAAAATATTACTACCTCTTATCACTTTTGCCCGAAGTGAAAGTATTTTTAATTCCTGCAGAATACGATCTTGATCAATACTAGAAACGTTACGATACTCAACTGAAAGTTGTCGTGTCCTATCCACTATTCTCCCAAAACGATTTGTGAGACTTAGGATAATTAAACCAATACCAGAAATCATAATAACTGGAGCCAATGACAATTGTAATGTTCCTATAATCTCATTTAACAACATCTAAGATTTTCCTTTTTAGTTTCCAAACTCTAAAGCTTGAGTGTCCCTCTTCTCATCTCTATTCCAAATATGCTCATTTGGAATAAGAAACTTATCCTACAAGATTTTTGATTGTTGCTTTTAATTTATCTTGCGTGAAACCATACAGTTCAAAAAGCTCCTCAGCTGGTCCACTTTGTCCAAATGTATTTATCCCTACAAACTCATCAGCAAATTTATACCATTCCATAGAGTTAGACATCTCAACTGCTATTTTTTTAGTATTTGGCAAAATAATACTATCGATATACTCTTTTGGTTGCTCACATAAAAGGTCAAAACATGGAACACTTACGATATTACAAACGATTCCAAACTCACTTTCAAGGTGACAAGCTGTTTGTAAACAAAGCATCACTTCACTTCCACTAGCCATCAAAGTTACAGTTGCATTTTCTCTTGCTTTTAAAAGATATCCACCATTTGCAACATCTCCAATTTCTCTTGCATTTTTAAGAGTTTGAAGTTTTTGTCTTGTAAGGACAAATCCAGTTGGAGCATTCATAGTAAGTGCTTTTTCCCAACATTTGATATTTTCACTTGCATCTGCTGGTCTAAATGTATAGAAGTTTGGCATCGCTCTAAACTGGCTTAATTGTTCGATTGGTTGGTGTGTTGCTCCATCTTCTCCAACACCGATACTATCATGTGTCCAGATGAAGTGTTGCGGGATATGGCTAAGAGCTGCCACACGAGCCGCAGGTTTAAGATAATCACTAAAGATAAAGAAAGTTGCACTATATACACGAAAGAGTCCATAGATATTCATAGCATTACAAATCGCTGCCAT
Organism: Desulfosporosinus sp.; assembly: GCA_020719775.1. Lineage (GTDB taxonomy): Bacteria > Campylobacterota > Campylobacteria > Campylobacterales > Arcobacteraceae > CAIJNA01. The sequence goes on from DYPS01000091.1 coordinate 7,754, forward strand.
AGAGTGCTCTTTGATACCAAAATGGATATTTCTACCTTTTGGAAAATCTCCAAGCCCCATAAGTTCGGTTTTGTTTGATGGTGCAAGGTCTGCACTTCCACCTAAAAATGAAGGAACTGCTTTAGCAATAGCATTTAAAATTTTATGATTACTATCCCTTGTAGCAATTTGATCATCCTCTTTAAATTCTGGATAAACAACTTTTGAATAATCAGGGTTTAAAAGTGCTTGTAGAGTTACATTTTGTTCAACTTCTGGTAGATCTTTTGCAACCATTTTATCCCAAGCTTTACTCAATAGTTCACCCTCTTCTACTTTGTTAAATGCTTTTTTTACATCTTCAGGTACCATAAATGATGATTCAGGATCAAATCCAGCTTTAATTTTAGATAGCTTAATCTCATCAGCTCCAAGTGGTGCACCATGTGTATGATGACTACCTTCTAAGGTAGCTGCCCCTTTTCCAATTTTTGTTTTAGCTATGATTATTGTTGGTTTATCACTATTTCTAGAAGTCGTCAAAGCATTTTCAATCTCTTCAAAATCATGCCCATCTATTTTAATAACATCAAATCCAGCAGCTTGAAATCGAGAAGAGACATCTTCACTCCAAGCAATACTAATATCACCTTCGATTGAGATATCATTACTATCATAAATAAGTGTAAAATTTGAAATCTTTTGATGCCCTAAAGTTGCACTCGCCTCATACGAAATCCCCTCTTGTAAATCCCCATCACCACATAAACAATAAACATGATGATCAATAACTTTTGCCATAGGTGTATTTAAACAATGTTTAGCATATTCACTAGCAAGTGAAAAACCAACAGCATTTGCTATCCCCTGCCCTAGTGGTCCAGTTGTAATCTCAACTCCATGAGTATGTTTGTATTCAGGATGCCCAGGAGTTTTACTTCCTACTTGCCTAAAAGCTTTTAAATCTTCTAACGATACATCAAATCCCCAAAGATGAAGTAATGAATAGACTAAAGAACTTGCATGTCCTCCACTAAAAACCAATCTATCTCTATTTAACCAAGTAGAATCCTTTGGATTAATTTTAAGATGTTTACTTAAAACAGTTGCTATGTCAGCAAGTCCCATTGGAGCACCTGGGTGTCCACTATTTGCTCTTTGTACCATATCTGCTGCTAAAAATCGAACAGTATCTGCTTGTTTTTTTAAAATATTATTTGACAATTTTACATCCTAATTGTGATTTTTCGGAGATTATATCCTAGTTTTAAATAATCTTTAATTAATAAAATTCACATCATATATATTTCATAAATTTCATACCTTTAAAGATTAACTTCACTTATAAGATTTTATGATACAATGTGTGATAATTTTTATTATTAAATACAACGAAAAAAGAAA
>DYPS01000092.1 GCA_020719775.1 Desulfosporosinus sp.
CAACCCCAACCCCAACCCCAACCCCAACCCCAACCCCAACCCCAACCCCGTTATTTATTATTCAAATATTTATTAATTTTATATGAAAATGTAAAAAAATGGCTTTTAAGTTAAATTATTATTATAGTCCTGAATTAAAATGAATTTGATGTGTTGCTTGTTTGAGTCTAATTTGATAAAAATATAGAGCTACTGGGGTTCGAACCCAGGACCTTTTGCGTGTAAAGCAAACGTGATAACCAGCTACACCATAACTCTAGCCAAACTAAATATTCAAACCAACTTTTTAACACAAATTTATTTGTTCAGTAAAAATAAAAATAGTTCAATCAACATTTCAATAAATCTTATTATTTTAATAGGGTTAGGTTTTAGTTTCTATCAAATATATAGGCTATGGTGACGATTTGATAGTTTGGCAACTTAATTAAATATTATTGAAAGATGAAAAAGAATAAATCTTCATTTGAAGCTACTATATCCGAACATTACTTCACAGTTTACCCATTCTCCATCCAATTTGCTCAAGAGTACAACAGTAAATTCTTCATCTATTTCGAAAAGAGTATCTTATGCTTTATCTAGACCTTCAAATCATTTCTCGTTTTGAAATTCCAACTGATGTCATCAGGAAACAAGAAATCATTTACTTTCCAATTCCAGAGTCTATTCAACACTTTCGCATTCAATCCGATAAAAACTTATAGTATCAATGGTCATTGTATATCAGACATCAGGGATCAGATGGAGAAGATGAATAATTTGCTGAGGGTCAGAAAGTTAATCTGAAGACTCAGTGGAGTAACTATCAAAACTTAAAAGAGAGTTTGCAGGAAGTAACTCTAAATTTTATTAATATGAAGTGCCAGCTGCAGTTTTTAATCGCAATCGGTAGCAGCAATAAGGATGTGCTTTCTTCAACACAGAAACATTTTGGGGATAAACAGTCTATTTTAACTGCAACTGAAAAGGTCTAACCTTCAAAGATTATTGAAATTTAGAAAAATGAAGAAAAAATTTAGATCAATAATAAAAATCCCGAATAGGAAAAAATTAAATAAAATTTACCAGCAGCACCTGATTCATCTGAACAAAGTAGTAAAGCTGTTGAACCTCCTCAATAGCATAAAGAAGTTTCTTCAAAATAATATATTTAAAAGGAATCAGTCATCATTAACAAGTTAAATCAAAACCAATAAAATATTCCTGATCAAAAATTAAGTACACAAAAAGTTTAGGGAGAAATAAACCCTAAACCTATCACTCGAACAAGTTTGCAACCGTTTGATGAGAGACCAAACTATCAAGTTTAACTGAAGCTTTCCAATTCATAATTAGATCTATGTAACTAAATTGAAGAAGAAATTAGGTAGTCTTAATCTGGTCGATAGAATCATTCAGGACAAATGAAGATTCTTCAATAGAATTTTGAAAAAAATCAAACTTCTGAGTTTCTTCCTGAGCCCGTAAACTCAGGACAGAATCAGGATAATAACATCATAATGACGAATTCTCAGTTGCTAAATGAAAAAGGAGAGGTGATAAAGCCTTTTTACAAGAATAAAAAAATTATTTTGTTGATTGTGGCAGTTGTTATTGCTATAATAGGAGCTGTTCTACTTCGAAAATCAATATTACCAGATTTTCCTCAAAATGAAGAGAAGCAAGGTACTGGAGAGGTCATAACAAATATGCCAAACCATAAAAGAGCTTAAAAGTCGAAAGGGGAAGCGAAAGACAAGGGTGCGAAGTTATAAAAAACTGGAAAGTAGGGTAAGAGTGAAAAAGCAGGCAAATAAAAGCCAAAGTCAGGAAAGCCTAAAAAATGATGTGCATTTTTAATATATGTTGGTTTTCTCTATTTTTTCAATTTTTGTATTCTAAATTACTTTACTATACCAAAATAAAACAGGAGAGGTAATATTGCTGCTATGAGGAGTTCCCCAGACTGATTGGTGATAAGGGAAAGGAGAGATGGAAAACTTCGTGATTTGCTGAGCTAGAACGCCATCAACAAAAAAATTCACTTTGTAAATTTGGGAGTTATAAGATTAATATCAATTCTATAGCTTAGAACACAAACTATGCACTCCTACAGCTACTATTACCCTCCCACATATTCATACCCCTATGTATCGTATTCTATGCCAATTGACTATCCTTAAATCAATGATCAATAGGCTTTGGTTGTTGAGAAAGTTTAGAAAAAAGAACAACTTCTAATTCGAGTCAAACTATTATAATAGAGATGTGAGCTTCTCCAAGAGGAAAATTAGAGTTTGAAGGCTGATTTGGCCAGAAAAGAGAAGAAAATAATTAAATTTGATATTAGTTCATAGATTTAAAGATAGTCACCTACTCTCGAAGACCAAAAATCTATCAAAAGAAAGGGAAGGAGCTACAAATCGAACAAAATTCAAAAAAAACGTCGAGGAGAGAACGAATTAGTTAAAAATTTCGAATGCCCTTATTAGAACTGCAATAGATTATATGCTTCTTGTCTCGCCCTAAATCTTCATATGAGAGTGAAGCATAACGGGGGAACAAAGAAATAGCGTAAATAGCTGCTGGTACGTTTATTTTTAAGTAGAAAGCTGTTATTGATGCGTAGTTACTGGGAACTGAGATGCCGTAGATAAATATAAACTTACCACCCAATTATATCGAAGTAAATATAATCTCATACAGGAAAAGAAAAAAATATTGTTAGGTTGCTAAGATTTCATCAAACTAGGAATGGTCCCATCCCATCACTGATTTCATTTCAAAGTATATTAATATAATACAATCAAATTAAGCATCTAGTTGTTTGCTAAGATTTCTTGATTAAAATGGGAAATTAATTATAAAGAAGAATTTTATGTTCAAGATATACCCTTGCTGAAATGAAGTTTTTAAAAGGCGGGTAAGCACTTTTCTCGCTTATTAAGTTTAGACATTCTTGAAATTGGATAATTTTGAATATTTTATTTTATTTATCAATATAAAAAAAACAAATCACTATTTAACGATGATAAATTATAATTTTTGACAATTAACTAACTTTGAAAGATAAATTATAACGAATATGACTTAAATATTATTTCGTCAAAAATTAAAAAATAATATTGAGCTGTTTATTTATCAATAAAATAAATAAAACTATTATTTTAGTTGATTTGACACTCTGATGATGGATAATAATTGGTTGAAGGGTAGATGTGAGTAAATAGTGAATAAGAGCAATAAACTGATCACTTAATGGGTTTGTTTTGGAGCTCCACAATATATTTATCGGGAATGCTAAGGGATTTAAGCTCACTTATTTTCTACTATTTAATCTTCTACACTAATATCTTTTGAGCTTACCAATTTTATTGGAACTTTTTGTTTTATAATTATTTGACTTTCTTATTTTGTTGGCCTCCCTCGTCTTTATCAACTATCTGCTTCTTTAACTCATTTGCATGCTTTTTCAAAAGTTATTTTCTTTCTTTCTCCAATTTTCCTTCAATTTATTTTAATTCTCTTTGCTTACGAACTGCAGACTCAAATTAAGCTTTTTCAGCTTTTGTTTGTTCTTATAGTCTTCTTTCTTTTTCCAATTGTTGTTCCAGACGAGCTTCTTGAAGCTATTTTGCTTTTTTGGATCTGACTTCAGCCTCAAGACGGTCTTTCTCTCTGGCAGCTCTTTCATTAGCTTATATAGCTCTTTTAGCTCTCAGAGCATCTAATTCTGCCTGTCTATCAGAAGCTTTTTCCTGTAATTCTCTAAGTTTTTGTATTTCTTTTTCTTTTTAATCTTTGATTCTCCTGCATAATATTATAATTACTTTTGTTCTGATATAATTTCTGCTTATTTATCTGCTTTTTCCTTTATATACATTGCTATTTTTTCTTACTCTTCCTTTTCTTTGGCTCTACGCTGTTCAATTACGAGCATGGCATTTCTGTTGGCTTTCATGATTTCTTAATTGGTTTTTTATTGTTGCTGTCTTTTTCTCTAAATTAAAATTGTTGTACCTCGTTTTGCCTCTATTCTTCAATTTGTAATTCTTTCATTTTTTGTACTAGCATTTGAGCTTCTCTTTCCTGCTCTTATTTTTGTTTTAATCTTTCAATTTATCTAGCTTTAATCTGTTCAATGATAACCTCCTTGCCTCTTAATGCTTCTTCTTTCTTTCTCTCTTAAATTTATTCCAGTTCCTTAATCTTTTTTAATCTTTCAATTTCCATTAATTTATCTTTCTTCTTCTCTTGAACTTTGAAAGTTTACCAATCTTTTTTCTTTTCGTCAAGCTGTCTCTATCGAATGGTGGCTGCTTTGGCATAAGCCACCATTTTATTCATAAGTTTGACATCATCAAGTTCCTCATGGGACACTTCTACTGCCTTATTTTGAATGGCTGTCTTATACATATTTTTTTATTTCTACAAATCGCTAACAGGCAAATTCTTTTTCTTCTCCTCTTCCAACTTCAGCATCTGTTCCTTTTTTGCCTTAGCCAAAGCCAGTTTATATTCCTTCTCCTCTTCTGCTAGCTTTTTCTCTAAAGCCTATTCCTATTTAGTTGGTTTGCGAATAGTTTACTGAATAGTAAAAAGTGATACCTTCATGCGAATTAAGTCTTATTGCTTGAGTACCCCAAGTTCTCTGTGATTATAATTTTTATCCTTTACCATTTGAGTTACTTTTTTTAGTTACTCATCGTTTCTTGCGGGAAGGTTGGTTCTAATGCCTAAATAGGAGAAGCAATACCGAATAGACTTTCATCAATTTATGATTTTTTGGCAACATATTTGGCCTTTAGAGATTTGCTCTTGATCGAGTCAGCTGTATTCTTCAATTAATGGAGAGGTACGTTCATTTCTGCGTAGAAAATATAACTTAAAATAATTATCAATATTTTATTCACGCGAATCTATACCCCAAACATCTATTTAAATCATTCTCAAACTTTATAGATATTCTAGACCATCTAATTTTTAACTTCCCTACAAATACTCATTAACTTTCTTATTTTCTATTTTATTTCAGCTTCATAACTTTTCATTCTTTCTTTTTCCTTTATTTTCAATACTTTATTTCAATCTCTAATATAATTAATCATGATAATTTGGCTTTAAGAATATACTACTGCTTATAATTCGTTAAAACTTGCAGATGAGCATAACTTTCGTAACTATCAATCAAAAAAAATGTAATTTTTGCTATAACTGGATTGCTGGACCCTCACTCTCCAAAGATACGCTTAACTGCTGTGATCCCTGTCTAAATAAATATTCACATTAAGATGCATAAGTAAGGACAGTTCATGGCTAGACCTATAAAATGATACTGATCAAATAGTCTGAGCATCATGCTTTGACAGGAAAACGTATAATTGATAATCTATGGCAAATTCAGAATCAAATTTCACAGGATTAAATTTAATCATTGGAGGGAGCGGAAACTATTATTGAGGAAAATGGAGTGAGCAATGAAGATAATGAGGATGGAGATGTAATTGAAGAAAGTATTAAAGAAGATAGTTAATATGATTAAATTTAGGCGAAGAATAGACTCAATACAGAACCTCTTATGTAGGGTAATGATGAAGAATCAAGCTCATCAATGTTGTTGAATTCAGCTAGAAAGGAAAGCGGAGATAAATGGCATCAGAGTTGTATCTTTAATCAAACTGAAAGAGCCAAGGAGAGACATTTGAACTCAAATAAGAGTTTGAAAAGTTTGAGTCGACTAGATGATTACTGTTCTAATTTGAACAAATCTAGATTGGCCCATCGCTATAAATACTATTATGATAGTTAATCAATTAAAAGTTTTAAGGATCATCATCCAGTCTTAAGAGAGTTTGGAAATGAAATCGATAACCTTTCTACCAATGATCCTAACTACACCTTCAAAGGGAAGATAAGTAGATTCAAAATGCAAAAATCAGGTCTATTCGACAGTAAATATCGTTTTTATAAACTATCAGAATAGTAATTAAAATCTAGACTTCAAGCCTACATTTAAAGTAGATATCACACTCCCTCTCTACATAAACCAATGATATCTTATATAAAATAGGCCTACGAAAAAACAACTATAAGTAACTCAACTATTGAGTTAACTTCATTTAAAATAGGAACAATGGATTTACATTGTTATTTGAGTCTATTCGATTTCGATCAAATTAGAACAGTTAAATTAATTAATGTTGGAATGACTGATCAGCAGCTACCAATTTTAGTTGATTTTATAAAGGGGCAAAACGTATAGACATTAGTATTGACCGGTAATCGTTTGACTGAGAATAGTTTATAAATGTTTATGAATCAGTCATTACACAGTCTGAAAGAAATTTATTTGGGGAATAATCCACTTAATAAGTATCGAATGAAGGAAAATATCACATAACTTAGGAGTAAGTTTATACTCTATCTATGAGTCTCATCTATTTTTGCTTTATGTTTTGTTAAAGATATGTTTGTTAGTTATAATTTGAATGATTTCTAAGAAAAAGGAAGAAAAGGATGGGGGTGTTAGGGTTATAGTAGCAGGATTAGAAGGAAGTGTATAAAGGAAATAGAGAAAGGGAAAGTGGGAAGGGGGGTTGTTGTGGATATTGTGAGGTTAGGTGACTTTGTTTTTTGGGGATAAACATCAACAAGTGAGCGTGTAATATATTATTAGACCGGAAAGGAAATAATTTTAAATTGAGTGCATGAGAACAGTCAAAAACATCGGACAATCCACTTCCTATTTGGATGTTTCTTAGTATATCATTAAGGAACACTCCCCACTCCTCAAACCTCTCTCCCCACAGTACCACCACCATGCATAAGTAAGCAATTTTTAAGATTGTATACATAAATATTAAGCATTTGTTTGTTTTTGCCATCACCAACAATCTAATGACTTAACTTATGTATACCCATCTTTACTCTCTTTTTCATTATTTAGATTACAAGACACTAGGCCACTCCAGAAATTGGACCCATTGACCATGATCCTTCTCAGTTTATGCTCACTCCTATCACCTCTGGGCTAATCCGACAAGAAATTGAAGACATCATGGAAGATTTCATGCTAGAATCAAGCTAAAATTATCTATTTGAAGTCAAGAGTTAGAGTCGGCGCAAAAAGTCACGCAAAGAGGGCAAAGAACTGACTCCCATCAAATAATTTTACTTATAATGTGATTTGTAGCGCATCATGGAGAATGACTACTAAGAGAGTGACTTCAGTGAATTTGATTCTGACAGCAGCTAGGAATTTTCATAAATCTATGAAGAAGATCATTGCTATGCTAACAGTAACACAATGTTTACCAGTTGGCCCATCAAAATCAAGTCTAAAGATAGCACTTGTAAAGATACTGAGGAATAAAAACAAACAACAATCGATATTTCTGTATTGGACTATAGTGAGAGCATAGATAGATTCAACAGAAATCCAAAATTGGAAATTGCTCGTAAACTGAAGGAAATTGAAGCTATGAGTGGTGAGGTTGATGAAGATGAAAAAAAGGTGTTAATAAAAAAGCATTTAGAGAAATATCTTTTGGAATATGAGATCTTTTGCTATGAAGAGTCATGGAAAGAACTTAATAACTCATTGAGTGAGACTGTAGCTGTAGTTCTATAGGGAATCGAATAAACTTTTTCAAAAAAGATAGGAGCACTTTCTTTCGAAAATAGAAGAATTAAACTATTAAAATATTTGGAAAAAAAGTACTATTTTTATTATTAAGGAAACGCAGAATATGGCGTAAGAAAGTTAGCTATGATTGTAGAAAGAAAGTTGCTGATGGTAGACTTAGAATCAAAGGAAAATTTGTCACTAGAGAGCAAGCATGTGAACAATTGGGATTATAAACTTTGCATAATTTCAGTGCCTAATAGATAAAAGATATGCTATAGAAAAAGATGGAAGAGAGTGGAAGCAGTTTAATATGTTGACGAAGTCAAGAACAAATTATCTTATTTAAACTTTATCTACTACATTTATTCATTAAATTAAACTATTGTTCAACATATAAAATATATTTTGGAAGAAGAATAGACAATTAATTCATTCTTATTCATTCTTCGCCATCATAAATATACTTTGATATATACCATAATATTTTAAATAATTAACAATGTTTTTAAATATGCATTGAAATATTGTCTTTTCTCTCAATTTATATTTAAATAACAAATGTATAACTTCGAAGAATAAATTAATATACTTCTGTGTCTGAAGTTCATGAACAATATCAATCAAATATATAAGGATTCAATCATTGAATGGAGCTGATAATAATTTTAATAAAAATTGATTGACTAAACGGGCATAGGGTCCGTGACGTGCCCTTTGAAAGTAAGGCGACAAGAATAGGTCTGATGTATACAAACTTTAAAGGCAAAAAATATACTTTCATTTGGGTTTCTAAAAGAGTTTAATTCAATAATATAATCTATTTATTCATTTTTTATTGTAAGTAAATCATCGAAATGTGTAAATAATTGGAATAAAAAATATTTATTTATTAAACTCATTTTGTCTGAAATTTAATTTTTACTAATTTATAAAAATCATAAAATTAAATTTTTGAGACAATGCCTTTCAAATTTCATAAAAATAACATCTTATTTGCAATCTAAACATTTTTAATATGTAAGAAAAAATAGTTAGCTTCTCCGGATCAGCATTTAAAATACATCAGTAACAAAATATCTACGATACTTATACCTATTTAGCGATTAGATCACTTCGTCAAAATTAGACCCTTCTACAAAAACCTTGCACTTGAGGCAAAGATATTCATGTTTTGCCAGTTTTTCAGGTTTTATTGAATATAGCAAACTGCATCATAGAATATAAATCCCAATACAATTTCTGAACAAATATTTTGAATTTGATATTATTTGGCTTAGTAAACCTTATTTAAAATTTTACTTATCATTCTACGAGAGCAGCATCGCTAATCGATGGGCAATCTCTTAGAATAATATTGACAGAATCCGGTTTTAACCCAGGGTGAAAATTCTTCATTGGACTTTTTTTCATGAATATTTATCTTTAAAATCATAAATGGTTATTATTTAATTTT
>DYPS01000093.1 GCA_020719775.1 Desulfosporosinus sp.
TTTATTGAGTCTATTAAGTCAGTTTTGCCTATTGTGGATGAATTTGTCATTGCTTTGGGTGTTTGTGAAGATGATACAAAAGAGCAAATTGAGGCACTAAATGAGCCAAAAATAAGAATCATTGAGTCAAATTGGTGTGATAATATGAGAGCAAAAGGGTATGTGTATGGCCAGCAAAAAATGGTCGCACAGTTTAATTGTACTGGAGATTGGGCATTTTATGTTGAAGCGGATGAAGTGTTGCATGAAAATGATTTGGAAAATATCAAAAAATCTTGTGAAAAATATTTAGACGACAAAGAAGTTGAGGTTTTGGTTTTTGATTATCTTCATTTTTACGGCAACAAAAACACTTATCTTTGGTCGCCGGGTTGGTATAGACGAGCTCCAAGACTTATCAAAACAAGCGTAAGAAGTTATGCTCCAGATGGGCTTTTTTGGCTTGTGTTGGAGACAAATAAAATAGGAAGATACCCAAAAGCTGCACTTGCAAATGCTACTATTTATCATTATGGTTGGATAAGAAGTGAAGAACAGATGAATGCAAAAAGTCAAAAAGTGAATGGTTATTGGGATAAAAAACCACAAACAATAGACTATTCTCAGATTGATTTTTCTATTTTGAGCAAATTTGAAGGCTCACATCCAAAAGTTGTCCAAAATTGGCTCCCTTGTGCTGATGGTTTATTTGAAGTTGATCCAAATCATAAGCTCACAAAAAAAGAGAAAAAACATAGATTGATGTTGAAATTTGAAAATTGGTTTGGTTTGGAATTGTCAAAAAAACATTATAAATTGGTAAAAAAAATATGAAAATATTTATAGAGCTCCCAACTTGGCTTGGTGATGCGATTATGGCAAGTGTTGCAATTGGGAATATTTTTGATAAATTTCCCGAAGCAAAAGTGACTGTTTTTGGCTCATTTGTAGCTACTGAAATCTACAAAGGATTTCCTCAAGTTGAAAAGATCGTCCTAAATAATCCTAAACAAGATACAAATAGATATATAAGTCTTTATAAAACTTCGCGAGAAATTGGTCTTTTTGATCTTGCATTTTCATTTAGGGGAAGTAGTTTTGCGACTAAATATCTTCTTTTTTTCGTCAAGGCTAAGGAGAAGTATCAATACAAGCGGACAAAAATAGCAAATATTCATCAAGTCAAAAGATATAATGATTTTGTAAATAAATCACTCGGTCAAGATTTGCCTCTTGGGGACTTGAGATTGCCATACATTCCAAAAAAATGTGATAAACCACTTCTTGGTCTAAATCCTGGGGCAACTTATGGAAATGCAAAAAGATGGTATCCAAGTGAATTTGCAAAAGTTGCAATTGCTTTGGCAGATAAATACGACATCGTAATCTTTGGAAGTCCAGCTGAAACTGAAATCGCACATGATATTCAAATCATGCTTGAAGAAAATAATATCAAGAATTTTACAAATATTGCTGGTAAAACATCTATTCGAGAGCTTTGTGAAACTATCGGAAGTCTATCGCTTTTTATCACAAATGATAGTGGTCCACTTCATATTGCTGCGGCTTACAAAATTCCTACGATTGCGATTTTTGGTCCAACTATTCCAGCTGAGACAAGCGGATGGAATAATCCAAATGAAATCGATGTGATGAAAAAGTTAGATTGTCAACCTTGTATGAAAAGAATTTGTCCACTTGAGCATCATGACTGCATGAAACTTATCACAGCAGAAGATGTACTTAGTCGGATTGAATGAAAAAAATTACAAATAAATTTATAACACTTTGGAGAATTTATGAGAAGTCAAACTAAGCAAAATTATTTTTTATATTTTTTCTTTTTTATTACAATAATTACAATTTATCGTACTTTTATGTTGTTTTATTTGAACCCAAATTTTTATGTAGATGAGGCTCAGTATTGGATTTGGTCACAAAATTTTGATTTTGGATATTATTCGAAACCACCTATGGTAGCTTGGTTTATATCATTTTTTGAATTACTTTTTGGAGATTCATCTATCTCTACTAAATCAATTTCCCTTTTTACTTATCCATTTTCGGCTTTTTTTGTTTTTTTGATTGGTAGAGAATTGGCTGATGAAAAAACAGCGTTTTATTCTTCGATTTTATTTTTTACGATGCCTGCTGTCTCTTTGTCTTCTCTTATTATCTCCACTGATGTTGTGTTGCTTCTTTTTTGGAGTGGTGCATTATTTTGGTTTATAAAAGCCATAAAAACAGATAAAATTTATTTTTGGATTTTAGCTGGAGTTTTTGGTGGTTTTGGACTTCTTAGCAAATACAATATGATTATTTTTGTGGTAGCAGTTTTTATCTTTTTAATATATTCAAATCAATTTAGAAAACATTTAAAAAATAAAAATCTTTACCTTACACTTTTGATTGCTATTTTGGTTTTTTCACCAAATCTTATTTGGAATTATCAAAATAATTTTGTCTCATTTGTCCATCTTCAAGAGATCTCTCAAGTCGAAAAAGAGCTTTTTCACTTGGATAAAATGTTTGAATTTTTAGGAGCTCAATTTGGTATTTTTGGAATTGTGAGTTTCGCATTATTGCTGTTTTTGGTTTTTAAAATTAGGGCAAATTTCAAAGATGAAACATTTGTGATGTTATTTGTTTTCACATTTTTGTTTCTAGGTGTTATCACTACTCAAGCATTCTTATCTCGTGCATTTGCAAATTGGGCTGCACCTTCTTATGTTGGAGCTTCGCTTTTGGTTGGATATTATTTTATAAAAAGTGACAAATCAAAAATTCTTAAAATTGCAATTGCCTTAAACTTGTTTTTAATGGCATTGATTTATCACTTTGATGATTTGACACAAATAGCAGGTATAGAACAAACTCGTAAAAATGACCCTTTTAGAAGGATTCGTGGTTGGGATCAAGCAGGTGTGCAAATCGCTCAGATTTTGCAAAATAATCGAGATAGAATTTTGCTAGCTGGCGATAGGGATTTGCTAAGCGAAATGATTTATTATGCTAGACCATATGCCAAAAACGGAGAAATTTTCAATCCAACTAAAAAAGTACAAAATTATTTTGAACAAATTGGAGATATGAATAAATTTGTCGGTAAGAATTTTGTATTTGTTAGCAAAACACAAAATATAGAAAATGTCTCAAAATATTTCACATCGGCTAATTTCCTCCAAAAAATAGAGATAAAAATCCACAAAGATTATTCGCTTGAGTTTTATATTTATACTCTTGATGAATTTAAAGGTTATTAATGAATTTAAAATATATTAAAATCTCAACATTCGTTTTGTTATTTTTCTCTTTTTTTGCACCCCTTGGAGTTGTCGCACTTTTTAATCTTGATGAGGGTGCATTTGGGGAAGCTACAAGAGAAATGGTAGCTAGTGGAAACTATCTGACAACTTATCTCAATGGTGAACTTAGATTTGATAAACCTATTTTGATCTATTGGTTTCAATCTTTAAGTGTGCAGATTTTTGGGCTTAGTGAATTTGCCCTTAGACTTCCATCTGCTATTTTTGCTTCATTTTGGGGATTGGCAATATTTTATTTCACACGAAAACATTTTGATGAACAAAAAGCACTTTTAGCGATTGTATTTTTTATCTCATCGCTTCAGATTTCGATTATTGCAAAAGCTGCAATTGCTGATGGCCTACTCAATTTTTTCATCACTCTTAGTATGTTTTTTATTTATGAATATATAAATTCTCGAGAAAAGAAATGGTTGTATTTGACCTTTGTGGCGATTGCTTTTGGTGTTTTGGCAAAAGGTCCAGTTGCGGTTATGGTTCCTTTTGTGGTGAGTGCTTTATTTTTGTTTTACAAAAAAGAGCCGATGTTTTGGTTGAAATCTATTTTCAATCCAATTGGAATTTTGATTTTTCTCCTTATCGCATCTCCTTGGTATATTTTGGAATATATCGATCAGGGGCAGAAGTTTATCGATGGATTTTTTTTAAAGCACAATGTAAGTAGATTTAGTTCAAGCATGGAAGGTCACAGTGGAAGTATTTTTTATTTCGTCCCTGTTTTGATTTTTGGATTGGCTCCTTTTACAACTTATTTCTTGAATATTTTTACAAAAATTAGGGAAATTTTTAAAAGTGACTTGGAAATATTTTTGTTTATTTGGTTTGCTTTTGTATTTTTATTTTTCTCATTTTCTGGGACAAAATTACCTCATTATGTAATTTATGGATATGCACCACTTTTTATTTTAGCAAGTATCTATTCACAATCAATCAAAAATAAATTTATGATAATTTTGCCTTCTGTCTTATTTTTATTTTTACTTTTACTTTTGCCTTCATTGATTGAAATATTCTCAGATAAAATCAAAGATGAATATATCATCTCTTTATTACCAACAATTTTTGAATATTTTAATACTATGTATCAGTTGAAAATTGCTATTGCTATTGGATTAATTTTATTCTTTTGGTATACAAATTTTTTAGGATATTTTCAAAAGATTTTATTTATTGCTTTGATTTTTATTAGTGCAATCAATTTTATTTTAATGCCAGCTTTGGCTCAAATTGAACAACAACCAATTAAAGAAGCTGGATTAAAAGCCAAAAATCAAGCTCTTAATGTTATAATGTACAAACTAAATTATCCAACTTTTAGTGTTTATTCTCAAAGTATTGTAAAAAGAGATAATCTTATTGTTGGAGATTGTGTAGTTACAAAAACAATTCATTTAAAAGATTTTAAATCATATGATGTGATTTTTCAAAAAAGTGGAATTAGTTTGATTAAATATAAGGAATAAAATGAAATTATCAGTTGTAATCCCTATGATGAATGAAGAGGATAATGTTAAGCTTTTATTTGATGCGGTGAGAGCTGCACTAGATGGTAAAATTGAGTATGAACTCATTTTAGTTGATGATGGTTCTGTTGACAAAACTGTAGAGCTTATGAAATCATACGCAGATGAGAGAACAAAGATCGTAATTTTCAATAGAAACTATGGGCAATCTTCTGCTATGGCAGCAGGAATTGATATTGCTTGTGGTGAGCTTGTAGTTACTCTTGATGGAGATTTACAAAATGATCCAAGTGATATTATATTGATGATTGAAAAGCTTGAAAGTGAAGGTTGGGATGTAGTAGCTGGAAGAAGAGCAAATAGACAAGATGGTATGTTGCTTAGAAAGATTCCTAGTAAAATAGCAAATGCAATGATAAGAAAAATGACGGGTGTTTATCTTAGAGATTATGGTTGTACTTTGAAAGTTTTTAAAAATAATGTAGCAAAAAATCTTGGACTTTATGGAGAACTTCATAGGTTTATTCCGGTATTGGCTAAGTTGTATGGTGCAAAAATTGTAGAGATGGATGTGAAGCATCATGCTAGAACACACGGTGTTTCAAAATACGGAATAGGGCGAACTACAAAAGTTTTTTCTGATTTGATGTTAATGGTATTTTTCCAAAAATATGGAGTTAAGCCTATGCATCTTTTTGGTTCTATGGGGATGGCCTCTTTTGGAATTGGATCTATGATCGAATTTTATTTGTTAATTTTAAAAACTATGGGTGAAGATATTGGAAATAGACCACTCTTTATGGTTGGAATTTTGATGATTTTAGGTGGAGTGCAACTTATCACGACTGGATTTTTATCTGAAATTTTAATGAGAACTTATTACGAATCACAAAATAAAAAACCTTATGTAGTTAAAGAAGTTTTTACAAAACATTGAAAAAGAAACTGATTTTATTTGCCAAAATATCTCTTAGTATTACGGCAATATGGCTAGTTTTAGATAAAATTAATATCGAACAAACTTCAAAAATAGTTGCAAATGCGAGTTTTTTGTGGCTTTTTGTGGCTTTTATTTTTTTTACACTTTCTAGAATTGCAGGTTCATTTAGGATGAGTTTGTATTTTGATTCGCTTGGGATGAAACTCGGTCAAATTTTCAATCTCAAGCTTTATTATCTTGGGATGTTTTATAACCTTTTTTTGCCAGGTGGTATAGGAGGAGATGGTTATAAAATCTATTTCTTGCATAAACATTATGGAGCAAAAGCCAAAGATTTACTTAATGCACTTTTGCAAGATAGAATTAGCGGACTTTTTGCATTATTGATTTTATTGAGCTTTTTGGCTGGATTTAGTTCATTTTTGGTAATTTTTAATATAAGTTTTGTTTGGTTTCCTTTTGTAGCTTTTTTTGCTTTTCTAGGAATTTATTTGCTTAGTAAACTGACAAAAAAATTTCATTCTTTTTTTCTTAAAGGTTTTTTTGTAGCATTTATATTACAAATTCTTCAACTTCTTTGTGCTGTTTTTATTTTGATCTCTTTTGGTGAGTTTTCAAATTTTTCAAATTATTTGACAATATTCCTTATCTCTTCTATCGTTTCAGTTTTGCCTATAAGTTTTGGTGGAATTGGAGCAAGAGAGCTTACTTTTGTTTATCTATTAGAGTTTTTGCACCAAAGCTCAGAAATAGGAGTAGCACTGAGTGTTGTATTTTTCATCTTTACAGCGATTTCTAGTTTATTTGGAGCTTTTTTTATGAATATGAAGCCCGAGTGATTCTTCTATTCTCTCCTTAAGATATAGTCATTAATAAAACTCGCTAAACCTTCTGGTTGGAACTCTTTGTCCATTTTGTCTCTGTCTACAATATTTTCAGCCCAAAATAATAAATCAGCCTCAGGATGATCAGCTTTGTATTTAGTAAACTCTTCAAAATAATGATCTATCTTGCCAGCTTTTGAATGCTTAAGATGTCCAAACGGAAGTAGTGCTAATTGATTTGTTTGCTCTATTGGCATTTTTAAATGAAAATATTGGAATAGTGTCGCATAAAGCCCAGTTCTATCGGCTCCAGCTTTACAATGCATCCACATTGGGTATTCTATATTTTCAAAAATTTCTTTAGCATTTTTTATTCTTTTAGCATCTGGAATTGAGCGAGAATAGATCTCTATATCTATTAGTTTGATCCCGAGTTCTTTACATTTTTCAACTTCAAAAACATAATAAGCCGAGTTTGGATTTGCCCCTTTGAGATTTAAAATTGTTTTGATATTGTATTTTTTTACATCTCTTTCTAATTGAGTCATTGTGGGTTGAGATGATCTATAAACTCCATCCGAAATTTTATGAAAATTGTATCTAATTGGATTCATAAAGTTATGCTCTACAAACATTGCCCAAAGCCAAGCCTTGAATCTTTCAAGTTTTGTATCAATTTTAAATCTCATTTTTATCCTTTGTTTCCATATAATTTTTTGAAATATTCACAATTTTTAGCAAGTTCTTCTTTTGTGCCATTGCATTCAATTTGCCCATTTTTAAATAAGTAAATCTCATCTGCAATTTCAAGTGATTTGTATCTGTGTGCGATAATAATTGTTACAGCTTCTTTTGAAATCTCTTTGATTGTTTTTGTTATAGCTTCTTCGCTTTCATTGTCAAGTGCTGATGTTGCTTCGTCAAAAATCAAAACATCAGGATTTTTGTAAAGAGCTCTTGCGATTGCTATTCTTTGTTTTTGTCCGCCACTCAAATTTGTACCAGATTCATTTAAAACAGTTTGCAATCCTTGAGGAAGAGAAAGTACGAAGTCTAGTATGTTAGCTTTTTGTAAAGCAAGCTTGATCTTTTCTTCGTCAAAATCTGAGCCATAAGAGACATTTTGAGCTATTGTGTCATTGAAAATATAAACTCTTTGTGTGACTATTGAAATTTTGCCTCTAATTGATTTGAGTGAAAAGTTTTTAATATTTTCATTATTCAATAAAACCTCACCATCGGTTGCATCAAAAAATCTTAAAATTAGATTTGCAACAGATGATTTTCCACCGCCACTGCTCCCTGCAAAAGCTGTAATTACCCCTTTTTGGAGATTGATGTTGACTCCACATAGTGCGTTTGTATCGTTAAATTTTAAAGCAACATTATTGAGATTTATATTTGAAATATTTGATATAGTTTTATCTCCAGATTTTACATCTGCAAGGAGATCAAAAATAGAGTGAATTCTCTCATTTGCAGCTATCGCATCTTGAAATTGAGAATATGTAACAGAAACTCTTCGGATCGGATCAACAGCCATGAAAAGTGCTGTCATAAATGAAAAAAATGAACCTACGCTCATTTCCCCGCTTATTACTTGTGCGCCTCCAATCAAAATAACAGCAGCGGCTGAAATTGAAGCAAAAAGCTCCATAACTGGTACCACCATTTCTGATGTTTTGACAGATTTCATATTGATATCAAAGAAGCTTTGGTTGAAATCTGAGAATTTTTTTGATTCAATATTTTGTCCATTTGAGGCTTTTATCACCTCTATATTTGCAAAAATTTCATTTAGTTTGCTTGTAAGATCTGAGTTCTTTTCTTGAGCTTTATGGGAAATTTTTTTGAGTTTTTTTGACAAAATCATCACTGGATAATAAGAAGCTGGAAGGACAATAAGGGTGAAGAAAGCTAGTGTCGGACTTTGATAAATTACGATAGAAATTAGAGCAATCGCTGTCATAGTTTCTCTAGTAATTGTTGCTATGCTTGTTGAGACTGCCCCTTGAATTCTAGCTACATCATTTGTCATCCGGCTCAGAAGTTCTCCAGAATGGTGAGAATGGAAAAAAGTCAAATCAAGATGTAAAATATGATCAAGAAGCCTATCTCTAGTTTTTCTTACAATATCTTGCCCAATATAGCTCATAAAATATGACTGAATATAACTTCCAGCCCCTTTTGCAAAAAAAGCCAAAATAACAATTGCGGGTAAAATATAAAGAAGTTCGGAATTTTTTTGGACAAAAATTTCATCCAAAAGTGGTTTTATCATGTAGGCAATTGATGCACTAGCACCTGCTACCATAATCATAGCTACCAAAGCAAGGGCTATTTGAGGTTTGTAATTTTTGTATTCGTGAAGATAGGATTTCAGAAAATTGATCATTTTGCTTCTTTAGATATATTTTTTAGGTTAGATTGTATCTAAAAAACTTTAATTTTTGATATCTGTACCAATTCAAATTTTTCATTAAAT
>DYPS01000175.1 GCA_020719775.1 Desulfosporosinus sp.
TAAACCTACTCTTGTCTTAGCGGCTGGTTTTGAAAAAATAAATCCGTATGCTAAAGTTGGAGTGGTGATAGGTTCTGGTAAAATTACAACGGAAGCAACTTATAAAAGTGGGGTAGATATCAGTAACTATACCATCGAGTATTCTAAAGGAACGCCTATTGGTTTTCAAGGAAGTGTTGGAGCATTGTATAAGTTAAATAGCAAAATTGGACTTTTTGGAGAGCTTACTTTTATTAATTTATCTTATGCTCCAGAAAAAGGTTCTTTAACAAAATACACAGAAAATGGTGTAGATCAGTTACCAGGATTTGATGTTGAGGACAAAGAAATTGTTTTTGAAGATAGTATTTCTACTGGACCTAACGACCCAAATGCTCCTCAGAAACAACTTAAAGAGCCTTTTTCTTTTGATAGTATTGGTTTAAATGTAGGTATGAGATATAGCTTCTAAATACAAAAAAATCGTTTTTAAAAATCGTTTCATAACAAAATTTGAAACGATTTTTTTATGCCTTTTTATCTCAAAAACGGTCGTTCGTCTATTTAAAATGTCGTTGGTCTATTAGTGCTTTTTTTTTGTGTAGCAAATAAATACATTTGTCGCTTAAATTAATAAAAAATCAAAATCATGAAAAAAACAATCTTATTATTCGCAATTATTTTCTCGCTTTTCTCTTGTAGTAAAAATGAGGAACCAACAACTCCAGACCCTTCTACCTTTAACTACAGAGTAAAAACAGAAACGAATACCAATGACTCAAACTCTATTACTACACAATATGAATACAACGCAAATGGCAAAGTTTCAAAAATAACATATCAGAATGGCACATATATAGTTCTTACGTATAATAGTGCTAATTTATTAATAAAATATGAAAATTCTAGTTCAGGCAATGATATTTATTATATAAATTACACCTATAACTCTAGTGGAAATGTAGAAGAAGCTATAACCTACCAGCAACAAACAGGAAGCACTTTGCTTGATAGATACAAAGATAGTTTCATCTATTCTAACAATAGACTAACACAAACATTAAGAACCAGTTGGCGTCATGCTACAAATGATTGGAATACTAATCCTAGCATAGCTAATTATGAATATAATGCTAATGGGAAAATAAGCAAAAAAAATGAAGTTACGAATGGTAGATATTATTTAATGACGTATGACGCTAACAATAATATTACTAAAACAGATGAATATAATTTACAATCTGGTAGTACTACACAATATTATTTAAGATCTTCAACAACTAGAACATTTGATACTAAAAAAGCAAATACTACCAGTTTTTCAATCGTTCCAAATGGTTTTAATCCATATGATCTCGTGTCTGGAGGAAATAATGTAATTGATTTAGTAGCTAAACAATATTCAGAATCAGGTTCTGTTACTTCTACTCATTCAGAAACCAATACTTATCAATACAATGAAGCTGGATATCCAACAAAAATAGTAAATGGCGCAACAACTACCGAATATGTTTTAGAGAAATATTAATTTATAAAAAAATGAAAAAAACAATCGTAATATTCGCAATTATTTTCTCACTATTCTCTTGTAGTAAAGATGAGGAAGCAGCACCAGCACCTACTCCAACCGATTTTAAAACAAATTTAACAGG
>DYPS01000013.1 GCA_020719775.1 Desulfosporosinus sp.
TGGGCAAGTGCTTTTACTCGCTTATGGGATATTATTTAGTATAATTAAATAATTTTAAGTTTTTCCATTTAAATTATATTCTTATTTTATGGAATAGTTAGTAAAAAAAAGATACAATGATAAAATTTTAATTGGGGAAATATATGGGAAAAAGGGTACTGGTAAAATTTTCTGGTGAAGCATTAGCAGGTGAAAGTGGTTATGGTATAGATACTCAAGTATTGGCATATATTGCGAATGAAATTAAACAACTTATAGATAATAATGTTGAAGTTGGTATTGTTATTGGGGGCGGAAATATTATTCGTGGTGTGAGTGCTGCTGCAGATGGAATAATTAAAAGAACAAGCGGTGACTACATGGGAATGTTGGCTACTGTTGTTAATGGTATTGCGATGCAAGAAGCGTTAGAGCATATTGGTCTTGAAGCTAGACTTCAAACTGCAATAAAAATGGAACAAATTGCAGAATCTTTTATAGTAAGACGTGCAAAAAGACATTTAGAAAAGAAAAGAGTTGTCATCTTTGCTGCAGGTACTGGAAATCCTTTTTTTACTACAGATACAGCAGCAACTTTAAGAGCAGTAGAAATTGAAGCATCTATGATTATCAAAGCAACAAAGGTAGATGGTGTTTATGATAAAGATCCAATAAGGTATGCAGATGCCATTAAGCTTGATGTTTTATCATATGACGAAGCACTAAAAGATCATATTAAAGTTATGGATGATACTGCTATCGCTCTAGCAAAAGATAATAAGTTACCAATTGTCATAGCAAATATGAATGAAAAAGGAAATTTGTTAAGTATAATTAATGGTGATTATACTAAATGTTCAATTGTAAAATAAAGGAAGATAAATGAGAATAGAAGAAATTGTGGCAAAAGCATTAGAAAGAGTTGGGAATGACAGATATATTTTAGCATTAGCTGTTGGACAAAGAGCAGATGAGTTAAGTAAAGGTGCCAAACCATTATTGGAGAGTACAGTTATAAAAAATATGAAATATACAGATATTGCAATTCATGAAATTGCTAAAGGTTTACTTGTTATAGATGGATTTAAAAAATAAATTTGTATATTTGACATTTGGAAAAATATCTATCTTTAATTAAAAATATCAATACCATCGAAGGTGCTATTGAAGCTCTTGCTAGTTCAATAGTAATTTCACCAATAATACAAAAAGCTGTATCTTTTTGTATAGATGCTCATCAGTTACAAACAAGAAAGAGTGGTGAACCATATGCTGTCCATCCAATTTTAGTAGCCGCGATTACAGCTCATTATAGTAGTGACGAAGCGATGGTGATTGCTGCATTATTACATGATATTGTAGAAGATACCGCGTTTACTTTAGATGAGATTCGAGCTATTTATGGTAATGATATCGGGAATATTGTAGATGGATTAACAAAAATAACAGAAATAAGAGTTACTGAGTTATCAAATAGTCAAGAAAAAGAAAAATTGTTGAAATCTGCAATGACATTTCGTAAAATGTTAATTGCTTCTATTGATGATGTGAGAGTATTACTTGTAAAATTATTTGATAGAACGCACAATATGCTAACACTTGATGCATTAAGTAAAGAAAAACAATTTCGTATTTCTGAAGAAACACTTGTTGTTTATGCACCAATTGCACATCGTTTAGGGATGTCAACTATTAAAAATACTTTAGAAGATCTATCCTTTTATTATATATATCCAGATGAATATAAAAAAATAGATGAATATATACAAAATTATCAAGAAAAAATACAAAATACATTCAATTATTTTATAGAGAATATACGGAATGTTTTGGCTGATGAATTTGATTATTCTATTCAAATTGACAGTAGAAGAAAACATTACTATTCAATATATCTTAAAATTCAGAGAAAAGGTATAACTATTGATGAAGTTCTTGATCTTTTAGCTATAAGAATTATTACTAATACACCTCTTGAATGTTATAAAGTTTTGGGCTGTATTCATACAAGATATATGCCTTTAATTTCTAGATTTAAGGATTATATTGCAATACCAAAAGAAAATGGATATCAAACAATTCATACAACTGTTTTTTATAATACAAAAATATTTGAAATTCAAATAAGAACCAAAGATATGCATAAAATTGCTGAATTTGGAGTTGCTGCTCATTGGAAATATAAAAATGGTCAAAATAATTTCAAAGAACCAAATCTAAATTGGTTACATACTTTAGAGATAGATAATGATAATCTTGAAGAATTTTATGATGAAACTAAAAAAGAATTATTCTATGAAGAGATAATAGTATATTCACCAAAAGGCGAACTTTTCACTATGCCAAGAGGTTCTTGTGCCTATGATTTTGCGTATATGATTCATACAGACTTAGGAAATAAGGCTATTGATTGTTATGTTAATAAAGTTAAAAAACCACTTATACATGAACTTAGAAGTGGAGATATTGTTTCTATTAATAAAGGGGATAAAATTATCACTAGATGTTCATGGATTAATATTGTAAAAACTACTAAAGCAAAAAAAAGTATTAAAAATTTATGTCAAAATAGACATAAGCAAATAAATATTCTGAATGGAAAAAATATTTTGAATACTATTTTTTCAAGATATACAAGTAATATTTTAGAACAATATCCTCAAGAAAAAGTTTATAAAGTCGTTGACAATTTAGATCATTTGAGACATTTGAAAAAATTAATTGAAACAATAATAAGAGATGAGCTTGGTATTTTTGCAAGAATAAAAGTTCAGCAAGTTAACTTGAAAGAGTATAAATTTGAAAATCTTGTTTTCTATTCAAATTTTTCATTAACCTCTTGTTCTTTTGATCATTGTTGTCATCCAAAACTTAATGACGAAATAGTAGCTTTTAAAGATGGACGCGATGTGATAGTTCATCATAAGATGTGCGAGAATGCCTATTTGCTTATGAAAGAAAAGCAACCAATGGTTTTTTGTAAATGGAGTGATGATAAATATTATGTGTATAAAATGGTTGTAAGTTTAAAAAGTATTAAAGGCGAATTAGCAAGATTACTTACTCATTTATCAAATTATGATGCCACTATTCTATTTATAGAATACGGAAAAGATAAACATTCTCATACGCAATACTGTACAATAAATTTTGAGATAAAAAATAATAATAGTGAAAAAATAAAAAAAATCGTAAATCAAAAGGCAAAAATTATAGAATTTTATTCTGGTGATGATGCCTATAAATAATAAATTATATATGGAGAAGCTAATGGAAGAAAAAATAAAATATGCTCTTGGTGAAATTTCAAGAGGAACTTCTGAAATAATTGATATTGAAGCAATTGAGAAGTTATTAAAAAATTATTATGAAAATGGTGTCAACTATTTTGTAAAAGCTGGATTTGATCCAACTGCACCTGATTTACATCTTGGGCATACTGTTTTACTACAAAAATTAGCAATATTTCAAAAATTTGGAGGAATAGTACAATTTTTAATTGGGAATTTTACTGCAACTATTGGTGATCCAACTGGAAAAAATATTACAAGAAAAGTTTTAACTGATGAAGATATTAAAAATAACATTGGAAGTTATACAACACAAGCATTTAAGATATTAGATGAATCAAAAACTGTTATTGTTTATAATAAAGATTGGTTAGAATCACTTGGTGCTGCTGGAATGCTTTCGCTTGCTTCTAATTTAACAGTCGCTAGAATGCTTGAGAGAGATGATTTTTCAAAAAGATATGTTTCAAATACACCTATTGCTTTGAGTGAATTTATGTATCCATTGCTTCAAGGATATGATAGTGTACATTTAAAATCAGATATAGAAATTGGTGGAACAGATCAAAAATTTAATCTTTTAATGGGAAGACAACTTCAGAAGGTTTATGAAATAAATAAGCAACAATCAGTTTTGATGATGCCTATTTTAGAAGGGCTTGATGGTGTTCAAAAGATGTCAAAATCTTTAGGAAATTATGTTGGAGTCACTGATGAAGCAAATGATATGTTTGGAAAAATTTTGAGTATAAGCGATGAGCTTATGTGGAGATATTACGAACTACTTTCAGCTAAAACACTACAAGAGATTAAAAATCTAAAAGTTGGAGTAGAAAGTAACACTATCCATCCTAAAAAAGTGAAAGATGATTTAGCTATGGAAATTGTTGATAGATTTCATGGAATTGGAGAAGGGATGAAAGCAAAAGAGGAGTTTACTAAAATTTTTGCAAATAAAGATATCCCGTCCGTAATGGATGAATTTGAATTTCCAATAGGTGCTTGGATTTGTCAAATCTTAGTTGATACAAAACTTGTTAATTCAACCTCTCAAGCAAGGAGAGACATTGAAGGTGGAGCAGTAAAGATTGATCAACTTAAATTAGAAGATAGTAATATGAAATTTCAAAAAGGTATATTTGTTTTACAAAAAGGAAAGAAAAGTTTTGTTAAAATAAATGTAATTTAGGGGATTATATGAAAGCATTAAAAATAGGTAAACATACAATTGAAAAACCAATTATTCAAGGTGGAATGGGCGTTGGAATTAGCTGGGATAGATTAGCTGGAAATGTTAGCAAAGAGGGTGGACTTGGAGTTATCTCTAGTGTTGGAACTGGGTATTATAATAATCAAGAATTTTCTCATAAAAATATTCAAGGGAAACCATTTAGTGAAGTTAATTTTTATTCAAAAGATGGATTAACTGCAATTGTTAATAATGCAAGAAAGATTTGTGGAGATAAACCACTTGCTTGTAATGTTTTGTATGCGAGTAATGATTATGGAAGAATAGTTGAGGATGCTTGTGAAGCAGGTATCGATATCATCATAACTGGCGCTGGGATACCTACAAATATGCCAGAATTTACAAAAAATTATCCAGATGTTGCACTTGTCCCTATTGTTTCTAGCGCAAGAGCATTAAAGCTTATTTGTAAAAAATGGAAACGATATGATAAGTTGCCAGATGCTGTTATCGTAGAAGGACCTTTGAGTGGTGGGCATCAAGGGTTTAGCTATGAACAATGCTTTATGGAAGAATACCAATTAGAGAATATCATCCCAGCAATTTTGGAAGAGGCAAAAGAGTGGGGAGATTTTCCAGTAATAGCGGCAGGTGGAATTTGGGACAAGAATGATATCGATAAATTCCTAGCTCTTGGTTGTGCTGGTGTTCAGATGGGAACAAGGTTTATAGGAACATATGAATGTGATGCTCATCCAAATTTTAAAAAAGTTATCCTTGAAGCTACAGCAGAAAATATTAAACTATTAAAATCTCCTGTTGGATTACCTGCGCGAGGTGTTTTAACTTCATTGCAAACAAAAATAGCTGAAGGAACAGCACCTAAAGTTGCTTGTATTTCAAATTGTGTGGCTCCTTGCCATAGAGGTGAAGAGGCAAAAGCTGTGGGATATTGTATCGCTGATAGACTGAGCGATGCTTATAATGGTGATATCGAAAACGGGTTATTTTTTACTGGTTCAAATGGATATAAACTCACAAAACTTTGTAGCGTTCAAGATCTTATGGAAAAGTTAATTAACGGAGAAAATTGATTTTTTCATGAAGAAGATACAAATATTCTTATTCTTCTTACTCTTTTTGTCACTCTCTTTATTTGGAGTGACTGATTTTGATAAGTTTACATTCGCAAAAAAAAATTATATTACAGCAATTTTTAAAAATGACAAAGACAAAGAGATAGAATATTTAAAAGAATTGATTTCGTTTGGTAAAAAGTCAAATCAAGATGTTTCAAAATATCAAAGTGAACTTTATAGGATAGATAGTAAAAA
Organism: Desulfosporosinus sp.; assembly: GCA_020719775.1. Classification (GTDB taxonomy): domain Bacteria; phylum Campylobacterota; class Campylobacteria; order Campylobacterales; family Arcobacteraceae; genus CAIJNA01. The sequence goes on from DYPS01000013.1 coordinate 5,793, forward strand.
CAATTTATCAAAATTAAAGATTGAAAATAAAACTGAACAATTTAAGTTTGAAAGGTATAAAAATGATAATCTTCTAGATGATATTCCTGAAGGTTTTTTAAAAGATAAGGATAATTTTCTAAAAAGTAAGATCGATTATAGTATTAAATCAATTTATGCAAAAGAAGATTCTATTATTATAGAATTCGCTAAACAGGTATCAAAAGACGATATAAAGTTTTTGAAACAAAAAAAAGATAATGGGCAAAAATATTCATTTGAAATAAAAGGAAATTTTAAAAATCCTGAAACAACAAATTTATCAATTAATGGAATTTCCAAAATAGAGCTTTCCCAAGAAACTGGCAATTTACTCCATTTAAGTCTTTTTGATGAAGTAGATCTTGAAACATATTACTATATTTCGAATAAAAATTTAGTTATTAGAAATCGTATTACTCATCAAACTAAATCAGAAAAAATTAATCCAGAAGAACAAAATAATATCTTATTAATAAATAGAGATATTCAACCGCCTTCTTCTTTTGATGGTGTCGCCAATACATTGAATATAAAATCTAAAACTATTGTGATTGATGCTGGACATGGTGGAAAAGATTCAGGTGCTATTGGCCCAGATGGTGAATATGAAAAAATAGTTACTTTCAAAATAGCAAAATATTTATATAAGAAACTAAAAGAACTTGGATATACACCCTATCTAACAAGAGATAATGATTCATATATTCCATTAAAAGAGAGAACAAGAATAGCGAATAGAAAAAATGCTGACTTATTTATATCCGTTCATGCAAATGCAGCAGTTAAAGAGAGGATGATGAATGCAAGAGGAATTGAAACTTATTTTTTATCACCCGCTAGAAGTGATAGAGCAAAAGGAGTTGCTGCTTTAGAAAATAAAGAAGATATGGATGCGATGGAAAGTTTTAATGATCAAGATTTAGTTTTAACTCTTTTAAACAGAACTAAAACAGTTCAATCTCAAAAATTAGCTATTGATGTACAAAGGAATATTTTATATCAAGTACGAAAGAAATATGGGAAAGAGATGATTGATAATGGAGTAAGAGAAGCGCCTTTTTGGGTCCTTGTTGGTGCTCAAATGCCAGCAGTATTAGTTGAAGTAGGGTATATTTCTCATCCAGAGGAATCAAAGATTTTAATTTCAGAGACTTATCAAGAAGAAGTGGCAAATGGAATAGCAGAAGGGATAACGGCATATTTTATCCATAATAGATAAGCCAGGCAAATAAAAAAATATAGCAATTAAAAAGTACTATTATAATATTAAGTAAATAAAAAAAGAACTTATACCAAATAGCTAATAGACTTAAGAATATGTGTCCTCCAAATAGCCAAATAGGGGTAAAAATTAAAGTATATTTTGGTTCTGTAGTGATCCAGAGTTCTAAAAAATTATCTAAAATATCTCCAAAACCAATTAAATGTAAAAGTAGTTCCAATGGATAAAAAACAATAAATCCAATAGTAATAAATGGGGACAATAGCTGTGCCAATGCTGTTGTCCCAAAGAAAAAATGGGTAATTGGATTGATTGCAAAAAAGATCCAAAAATTAAAAAAAAGAAAACTAAAGTATTTATTTAGTGTACTAAAATATTGCATATATAAAAAAATGTAAAATACTCCAGCAACACTAAACCAAAGAGAAAGAGAAAAAAACAATTTTGGGAAAAAAGCTATTATTAAGAGTACTATGAAAGCTAACGAACCAAATGAAAAGAGTTTAATATTTGATCGCAATAAAAATAATCCAAAAAGAAACATAACAAATGATCGTAAAAAAGAGGGAACTAAATTGATTGCTACAAGATAGATGAAAAGAACCATTGTTATAACAATTAGGATATCCATTTTCTTGTTTCGATAAGGAAAATATTTCTGGTGCAATGGAGAATAAAGAAGATTCAAAATGAAGAATAAAACAACCGAGATAATACTAAGATGAAATCCACTAATAGCAACAACATGAGCAATACCATAAATTGCACAAAGATTTTGAACATTTTTATCTAAAGGTGTTGCAAAAAAAAGAGTATTGTAAAAATCTCCAATTACTTGATATTGATGTTGTTGTAATACCATTTGATAGATATTTTCAACCGCAGTAAGAGATACAGGAATAACTTCAATACCAAAAGAAGGGGCAAAAAATCCTTTTAGAAAATCATAAAATGTGACTTTTTGGGATACGATAATAAGTGAGATGGTATTTGTTCTTTTTAAAAGAATATTTTTAGGAATGGGTGTGAAAAAAGTAAAATGTTCCGTTTCTATTTTTGCTATATGATTTAGATTATTCTTATTTTCTTTTGGATAGATATTTACAATTTTTCCCGTTGTTTGATATATTTCATTTGAAGTAAATTCTTTCCAAAAACTATATTCTTTTGAAATATTAAGGGAGAGGATAAGAGTTAAAAGGAGAGAAAGATAAAACCACTCTTTCTTATTGTTTATAAGCTTAAGTGATTCCAAAATATTGAGAGCTTATGGATATATTCCGTCAAGTAAACTATCAACGAAATCATCAGGCGAAAATGGAATCAGATCATCAGCTTTTTCACCTATCCCAATAAATAATATAGGAAGCTCAAGCTGATTAGATATACTAAATAGTGCGCCACCTTTACTTGTTCCATCAAGCTTGGTGACAATAATTCCATCAATACCTACCATCCCATTAAAAGCTTTCGCTTGAGTGATAGCACTATTACCTTGAGTTCCATCAAGTATGAGTAATTTCTGATGAGGAGCACCATCTTTAGCTTTATTACAAACTTTAACAATCTTTTCCAATTCTTTATTTAAATTCGTTTGAGTTTGAAGTCTTCCTGCTGTATCTATAATACAGTAGTCAATTTTTTTGGCAACAGCTGATTGGATAGTGTCAAAGGCAACTGCACTTGGATCATGACCTTGTTGAGTTTTAATAATTGGAACATCAAGCTTAGAAGCCCAAATAGAAAGCTGCTCAATGGCAGCTGCTCTAAAAGTATCTCCAGCACCTAAAATAACTTTTTTTCCAGCTTTTTTGTACATGCTTGTAAGTTTTGCTATTGTTGTCGTCTTGCCTGCACCATTGACACCAATAATGAGCTGTACATAAGGTGTAGGTAAGTGATCTGTTTTAATTTCTGGAGCAAATTCAAATAGTGATATGAGTCTATGTCTTAATTGATCTCTTGATATCTGTTTTGGTAAGCCATCCATAGCAAGCTCAACAATATCATATGTCATGTCTGATTCTATTAATATTTCTTCAATTATATTAAAATCAATCTTTTCAACTTTACTTCCAAAGTTTGTAAGAGTAGAAATGTTAGCAATTGTTTTTTCTAATGCTTTAGTAAAAAAACTTTTTTTTTCATTAGTATCTGAAGATTCTAATTGTGTTTCTTTTCTTTTAAAAAGATTAAACATTTATTTTCCAATATACTTACTGATATCGCTATCTAAAATTTCTTCTTGAGTTGCACCTACGTATTTCATCACTATTTCACCTTTTTTATCAAATAAAAACATTGCAGGTATTCCATCAACACCACCAACACCATCAGCAAATTTAAAATTTTCATCGCTATTTGTAACAGGATAGTTAATTTTATATTCAGCTATGAAGTTTTTTAACTCTTCATTTGATTTATTTTGTTCAGCTAAAACAGAGATAACCTGAAAATCTTTTCCATATTTATTTTGAAGGTTTATTAGATGAGGTATTTCTGCTTTGCAAGGTGGACACCAAGTTGCAAAAAACACAACTAAAACAACTTTATTTGGATGTTGTTCGAAAGACCAGTTATTTTTTACTCTTTTAATCGACAGTTTATCCCCGTTCGTTGTAGTTAGATTTAAACTAATCTCTTTTGAAATTGGTTGAGCGAGAACATCACTTGAAATAGATTCTTTTTTATCACATCCAGTGATAAATAAACTTATGGATAAGAAACCAAATAATAGTAATTTTTTAATCTTCATTTTTATTTCCTTTTGGTAATATATGAATCGGATTTTATCCAATAGAGGCTTAATAAAGATGAAAAATCTCACAAAGAGTGATTTTAGAAAATTATGTATAAAAAAGTTAAAGTTTTGTAGTAAATTTGGAAAAATAAAAAAAAACAAATTTATACTAGATGAAATAATAAAAGTTATAAAAATTGAAAAAGCAAAAAATATTTTGTTGTATATTCCTCTTGATATGGAGTTTGATGCACGAAATTTAATAGATATTTTAAGACGAAAAAGAAATTATAAAATTTTTGTTCCATTGATGATTGGAAATAGTTTAAAGGTTACCCCTTTTAGATTACCACTATATAAAAAAAAATATAACATATATGAAACAAATGATTCTACTATGAAAATAAAAATTGATTTAGCAATAATTCCAATCATTGGAACTGATGATACTTTTAGAAGAATTGGTTTTGGAGTTGGGTATTATGATAGATTTTTTGCTAGTTTAGATTACAAACCAAAAGTTATTTTTGTGCAAATCTGTTTGTGCAAAGCGAAAGAAACTTTAACCCAAATACATGATATAAAATCTGATTATATTATTACAAATAAGGGTACAATAAAATGGAAGAGATACTTGGGGCATTTATAATATCTATAATAAGTGCTGCTATAGGTTTTGTTATTTCTAAAAAAATTGATAGTGCAAAGTTTGATATCTATGTAGAGCAAGCAAAAGCAAAAGCAAAAGTGATAGAACTAGAAGCAAGAAATTTATTAAAAGATACAAAATTAAGAGCAAAAAAAGAGTTTGAAGTTGAATTTAAAGAATCACGAAGACTTATAGAAAAAAAAGAAAAAGAGTTAAATTATTATTTTGAAATTGAATTAGAAAATATTAAAAAAGAAAAAATAATAGTGCATGAGGATAAGAATAAAGTTGAAGCATTAAAAAAAGGGCTTGAATACCAAGAAAAAGAGTACAACAAAAAATTAGACAAAATTATAAAAATTTTGGAAAATGTAAGTGGTTTAACACAAGAAGAAGCACGGGAAGCAATGATTGAATTGGTCAAAGATGAATCAAGAGATATCACAGCTTCTATTTTTAGAAAATTTTATAAAGAAGCTCAAAAAAATACTCGGAAAGATGTGCAAAATATTCTTGCTCAAGCTGTTACAAGATATGCAGGTGAATTTGCAGCAGAAAGACTTACTAATAATGTTTCCTTTAAAGATGAAGAGATAAAAGGAAAAATAATCGGGAAAGAGGGGAGAAATATAAAAGCTCTTGAAATGTGTCTTGGTGTTGATATTATTATTGGGGATATTCCAAATACGATTACAGTTAGTAGTTTCAATCTTTATAGGCGGGCAATTGCAACAAGGGTGATTGAGGAGTTGATTGCGGATGGAAGAATTCAACCAACAAGAATTGAAGAAGTTTATCAAGCTGTAAAAAATGAATTTGACACCGGTATTTTAAAAGAAGGGGAAGATACTATTCTTGAACTTGGAATTAAAAATATGCATCCAGAGTTAATAGAGCTTATAGGACGGTTAAGATACAGAGCGAGCTATGGTCAAAATGCATTGGCACACACATTAGAAGTAGCAAATCTAGCTGGACTTATTGCTTCTCAACTTGGTGGGGACACTATTAAAGCTAGACGAGCTGGGTTATTACATGACATTGGTAAAGCTTTGACCCATGAAATAAAGGGGAGTCATGTTGATATAGGAGCAGATCTTTGTAAAAAATTAGGTGAACCAGAAGAGGTTATTAATGCTATTTATGCTCATCATGGGTATGAGGAGGCCAATAGTGTGGAAAGTGCTGCAGTTTGTGCAGCAGATGCATTAAGCGCAGCAAGACCAGGGGCTAGAAGAGAAGTATTAGAAAGTTTTTTAAAAAGAGTTGAAGAGATAGAAGAGATAGCCAATAGTCATTTGGGTGTAATAAATGCTTATGCTATTAATGCAGGTAGAGAGATAAGAGTTATTGTCAATGCAAAACTTGTAAATGATGATGAAGCTATTTTGATGGCGACAAAGATTGCGCAGACGATAGAGGATAAAGTACAATATCCAGGAGAAATTAAAGTGAATGTTATACGAGAGTTACGAGCAAGCGGGTATGCAAGATAGAAAATTATTTTAATTTCATAAGATTAAATAAAAAATAATCGTATAAAAATGAATTTCAATGGAGAAAAATATGAATAATAAATTGAGTGTTAAAATTATAGCTGGAAAATATAAAGGAAAATCTGTCGAGTTACCTCCTTTGGATACAACAAGAAGTAGTAAAGCAATTTTAAAAGAATCATTTTTTAATGTTTTACAATATGATGTAGTCGATACTATTTTTATTGAAGCATTTGGAGGAAGTGGAAGCATTGGACTTGAAGCTTTAAGTAGAGGAGCGAAACATAGTTATTTTTGTGAGATTGATAAAAAATCATATAAAATACTTGAGAAAAATTGTAAGTTTATAGATGAAGTAAATTCTACATCAATGCTTGGAGATACTTTTGAAATATTGCCAAGATTAGTGAATAATAATTTTAAAAACGATTTAGTAGTAATTTATATAGATCCTCCATTTGATTTTAGAGATGGAATGGAAAACATTTATCAAAAGTCTTTTATAATGGTGGAAGAATTTAAAAATGAAAATATATTTTTAATTGTTTTTGAACATAAAGCGGAATTGATATTACCCGATATTATTGGAGGTTTTCAAAAATTTAAAATGAAAAAATTTGGGAATAGTGCTCTTTCGTATTTTGAAAAAATAGAAATAAAGAGTTGATCTAATAAAATGAATATAAAAATTAATCTATTTATTTTGATTTTTATAGTCTTGTATTCTTTTTTTGGTTCATTTATTTATTCTGTTTCTCCTTATGATTTAAATCCTTCTGAGATTTTGCAGTCACCATCTTTTTCACATATTTTAGGTACAGATAGATTGGGAAGAGATCTTTTGGCACGAATTATAGAGGGTGGAAAAACTTCTTTAATTATTGGATTTTTAAGTGCAAGTATCACATCTATTTTAGGGCTTATTATCGGGGTAAGTAGTGGTTATTTCCGAGGTACTGTTGATATGTTTGTTGTTGTCATTATTGATCTTTTTTTAACATTTCCAATTTTCTTTCTTCTTTTGGCTCTTTCAAGTTATATTGATGCCTCTATGATGACCATCATTATTATTTTATCTATTGCAAGCTGGATGGGAATGGCTAGGCTTATACGAAGTGAAAGTTTTGCGATCGGGAATAAGCCATATATAAAAATTTTAAAGCTTGCTAGAGTTTCAAATATCAAAATAATTTTTAAATATTTTGCACCACTCATAGCACCTATTTTTTTAGTTTCATTTACTTTTGGGGTTAGTGGAGCAATTTTGGGAGAGTCAGGACTTAGTTTTTTAGGACTTGGAATAAATCCTCCCATGATGAGTTTGGGGACGATTTTAAGTGATGGGAAAGATGTTATTGATGTGGCACCTTGGATAAGTTTTTTTGCTGGACTTCAAATATTTTTAGTTACTTATTGTTTGGTATATACCTCAAATTATATTCAGATAAAAATAAACAACAAAGAAATTCAAGGATTGTAGATTTGAAAATCTAGAAATTACTTTTTATTATTGAAGAATTGAAGATACATACTTAAGTTTTATTTTGTTACAATCTGTTTATCTAAAAATGCAATAGCATTGGAAAATCAAAAAAATGGTTAGCATTGTTAAAAAAGGAAAAATATGGAAAAGATTATAGATATCATAGATAGTATTGCTTATGAAAAAGGACTGAAAATTGTCGAAATCGAAGAAGCACTTAAGGAGTCTTTGATTAAAACTGCTGAAAAGATGATAGGAGGAAATCTGATATTCGATGCAAGTATCAATAGAGAAAAGAAAAAATTAAGCCTTTTTCAAAAAATCGAAGTTGTAGCAAATGATGATACAAAATTAGATGGAATAACTATCGTTGATGAGGAAGAGGTTGCGGTCAATACTGAGAATTTTATCTCAATAGAAGAGGCAAAAAAACTTGATGATAATCTTGAAATAGGGGATTTTTTAAATTATGATTTAGAATTTGAATCTATGGGAAGAAATGCTGCAACGATACTCTTCACAAATTTAGAATATAAATTGCAAAGACATATAGAAGATAATTTATTTAAAAAATATAATTCTAAACTTGGTAAAACAGTAACTAGTTCAGTTACAAGTGTTGATAGAAACGATAATACTTTTATGGAAATTGGGGAAGTGAGAGCGATACTTCCAAGAAAAAATAGAATAAAAGGAGAGACTTTTAAAGTTGGAGATTCTCTTAAAGCAGTTGTTAAAAGTGTAAAAGTTGATAAGCAGCATGGACTTATTGTGGAAGTAAGTAGAACAAGTCCTAAATTTTTGGAAAGTTTGTTGACTTTGGAAGTGCCAGAATTAAAAGATAAAAGAATTATTATAGAATCTAGCGCTAGAATTCCAGGAGTAAGATCTAAAATTGCAATTTCCACAACCGAAGCAAATATTGATCCAATTGGTGCGATTGTTGGAGTGAAGGGTGTTAGAATAAATGCTGTAAGTAAACAACTTCATGGAGAAAATATTGATTGTATAGACTATAGTCCGATTCCTGAGATTTTTATAAGTCGAGCTATGAGTCCTGCTCTTGTTAATAGTGTAAAAATAGAGAAGAGTACAAATCCAAATGAAAAAAGTAAAGCTATTATCACTATTAATGCTGATCAAAAAGGAAAAGCAATAGGAAAAAATGGTTTAAATATTCGTCTTGCTTCAATGCTTACAAATTTTGATATCGTAGTCAATGAAGTGGGTGATGGTACAACATCTAGCGCACTAAATGATGAAAATAAACCAGAAGAGAAGACAAAAGATGTATCAAGCTTGGAGGCATTATTTAAATAATGGCTAGTATATTTTTATTTGACAGTGTACAAAAAGAGAAAGTTTTTTTTGAATCACAAGAGAAAAACAAAGTTAAAATGTATGTCTGTGGACCCACTGTTTATGATGATGCACATCTTGGACATGCCAGAAGTGCTATAGTTTTTGATTTGCTTCATAGAGTTTTAAAAGCAAATGGTTATACAGTGACATTTGTCAAAAATTTTACAGATATTGATGATAAAATCATTAAAAAAATGGCTGAAAGTGGAAAAACACTCGAAGAGATAACATCGCATTATATTAAGAGCTACAAAGCTGATATGGATTCTTTAAATGTTTTACCTTCAACAATTGAACCAAAAGCTACAGAAAATCTAGAAGCTATGAAAACGTTAATAGATAGTCTTTTGAATCAAGATAGAGCATATAAATTAAGTGACGGTATTTATTTAAAAACATCATCTGATAATCAATATGGAAATATTTCCCATAGAGTTAGTGATGAATCTTCTGTTTCTAGAATTGAATCAAATAGCCAGAAGGAAGATCAGAAAGATTTTGCTCTATGGAAATTTAATACAAATGTTGTTAGCTATCATGCACATTTTGGTGATGGACGCCCTGGATGGCATTGTGAATGTAGCGCAATGATTGATAAGCATTTGAGTGATAAAAATTTGCCATTTGCAATTGATATTCATGGAGGAGGTGCTGATTTACTTTTCCCTCATCATGAAAATGAAGCATCACAAACAAGATTGGCTTATGGGCAAGAATTGTCAAAATATTGGATTCATAATGGTTTTGTTAATATTAATGGAGAAAAAATGAGTAAATCTTTAGGTAATAGCTTTTTTTTGAAAGATATGCTGAAAGAGTATAACGGAGAAGTGATACGATTTTATATGTTAACTACTTATTATAGAGCTGATTTTGGATTTAATACAGAAGATTTGGAAGTAAGCAAAAAAAGACTTGATAAATTATATAGACTGAAAAAGAGAGTTTACGATGTTTCTAGAAATGAATCGTTAAAGCCTTTAGGTTATCAAAATGATATTTTAGAATCTTTAAATGATGATCTGAATACTTCAAAAGCTTTTGCTTTTATAGATGAGTTTGTAAGTTTTGCAAATGATAAGCTTGATAAGAATCAAAAAGATAAAGATTTTAAAAGCCAACTTGTTGCGCTTTTTGATTGGATAAGTGATATTTTAGGTATAGGATATCAAAATCCATATAATTATTTTCAATTCGGAATAAGCAATGAAGAAAAACAGCTAATTGAAGAGAAAATTTTGCAAAGAACTAAAGCAAAAAAAGAGAAAAATTTTTCACTATCCGATGCAATAAGGGAAGAATTAAACAGTATGAAAATAAGCATAATGGATACATCGGATGGAACGTTATGGGAAAAAAATTAAATAAGGATAAGGATATTTGATGAAAGTAATAGTACCAGCTACGAGTGCAAATTTAGGGCCAGGATTTGATACTTTGGGGTTAGCTCTTAATATTAGAAACAGAGTAATAATAAAACCAGCTAAATTTAATAGTATTTCTCTTAAAGGAGAAGGTGCAAGTAATCCAAAATTAAAAACTAATAATATGTTTATATCTACATTCAATGATTTTTATGAAAATCTTAATAGTGAAAAACAAAATTTTAGATTTGAATTTATTAATGAAATACCGCTTTCCAGAGGACTTGGTAGCAGCAGTGCTGTAATTATTAGTGCAATTGCATCAGCATATGCTGTTTGTAGTGTGAAATTAGAGAAGCAAAAGCTTTTGAATCTGGCTCTTAGCTATGAATCACATCCAGATAATATTACTCCAGCAGTGATGGGTGGATTTACGGTTGCAACGGTAAAAGATCATGAAGTGCATTTTATAAGAAAAGATTTACCTAAAAGTATTAAATGTGTTGTTGTTATTCCTAATCGACCTATCAGTACGAATGAATCAAGAAAAATACTTCCTTTTAAATATTCAATTGAAGATACAATTTTTAATGTTTCTCATAGTTCACTTTTAACAGCGGCATTTTTTAGTGAGAATTGGCAAATGTTAAAAGAAGCTTCAAATGATAGAATGCATCAATATTATAGAATGAAACAGATGCCAGAACTTTTTGCTGTACAAAAAACTGCTTTAAAAAATGGAGCTTTAATGAGTACGCTTTCAGGAAGTGGATCAACTTTTTTTAATATTGCTTACAGTGATGAAGTAAACAATTTAGTAACTGTTCTGAAGGAAAACTTTCCACAATTTAAAGTCTATACATGTGATTTTAATAATAATGGTATTGAAGTAGAATATTAAGGGAGATTTGGATACAATCCATGAATTTGAAAAATAAACCGATAAGAAGTTGTATTGTTTGCAGAGTAAGATCTGAACAAAATATAATGTTAAGACTACAGTGTAATGATAAAACTTTATCTATATTTTCTGGTAAAGGAAGAAGTTTCTACCTTTGTAGCAAATGTTGTGAAGATAATAAAAAGTCGGTTAAATCAATCTATAGACAATGTAAAAATAAAGCTGAATATGAAGAACAGCTCAAGGAGATGATAGAAATATGGAAGACAAAGTGAGTATCAAAGAGATAGCAGAAGAATCAGGTGCAACGCAAACAGAAGTAATCGCAAAAGCAGCTGATTTATCAATCATTTTAAAATCACTTCAAAGTAAAGTGACTTACGAGCAAGCAGAAGAGATAGTAAATTATATAGTAACTGGGAAAAGTAATAAGAGCACAATACAAGTAGAAGCGAAAATTAAAAAATCAAGTGTAACAGCTAAAAATGTTGAGCAAACAATGCAATCAAAAGTTAAAAATGAAATAGATATAGAATTAAATCATATTGAAGAGACTCCCGCTATATCTTTAGAAGATATTGCTACTGAAACAGTAATTCAAAAAATAGAAATTCAAGCTGTTCAATCGATAGCTGAAGGGGAAGCGCCTTTGAAAAGAGGGAAGCTTACTATAGTTAAGAAAAAGAAACCAATAGATATTAGTCCTAAAGAAATTCAATCTGAAGAACCTAAAAGACAATCTATGAAATCTATGAGTGAATTATTTGGAAATTCTTTTGAGCAAAAGAGTGATGATCAAAAGCAGCAAGCTGCAAAAAATAAAAAACAAATCAAAAGAGTTCCACAAAAAGCACAAGCAAGTGGTGAAAGAATCGATGTTTTTAGTAGTAAAAATGATGGATTTAGAGAGAGTGATGATTCTATCCTTGGAGAAGAAGTAGTACTTTATGATATGGATCTCCTTGAAACTTCTAAATTTTTACAAGATACCCCAAAACAAACAGAAAATATAAGAACAACAAAACCATCGGCTTTTGGAAATGTTCCAAGAGGGCTTAAGAGATCAACAAGAAAGAAAAAATATATTAAAAAAACTGAAGCAGAAGATATTACAAGTGTAACTATCCCTGAAGAGTGTAGAGTTTATGAATTTGCTGAAAAGATTGGAAAATCAACAGCAGATGTAATTGGTAAATTATTTATGCTTGGGATGATGGTTACTAAAAATGACTTCCTTGGAAATGATGAAATTGAGATTCTTGGGGAAGAGTATGATATTGAAATTACTATCAAAAATGAGCTTGAAGAGGTAAATTACGAAGAAACTTATGATGATGAGACTATTGATACTTCTAACTTTGTTGACCGTCCGCCAGTTGTAACAATTATGGGGCATGTTGATCATGGTAAAACTTCATTGTTAGATAAAATCAGAAGTAGTAGAGTTGCTGCTGGAGAAGCTGGTGGAATTACACAGCATATTTCAGCTTACACAGTTACTAAAAATGGAAAAGAGATTACGTTTGTAGATACGCCAGGACACGAAGCGTTTAGTTCTATGAGAATTAGGGGAGCAAATATTACAGATATAGTTATTTTAGTTGTTGCAGCTGATGATGGTGTAAAACCTCAAACAGTAGAATCAATTAAAGCAGCAAAAAATAGTGGAGCGCCAATTATCGTGGCAGTAAATAAAATTGATAAAGAAACTGCAAATATGGATATGGTGAAAGCTGGTATGGCTGAACATGGTATCATACCAACAGAGTGGGGTGGAGACTATGAATTTATCGGGGTTTCTGCTTTAACAGGAGCTGGAATTGAAGATTTATTAGAAAATATCCTTATCCAATCTGAGCTTCTTGAGCTTCAAGCTGATCCAGCTTCTTTAGCTAAAGCTACAGTAATCGAAGGTTTAACTGTAAAAGGTAGAGGTGCGGTTGCTACTGTTATTGTTCAAAACGGAACACTTAAGGTTGGTGATAATATTGTTGCAGATACAAGATATGGAAGGGTAAAAGCTCTTCTTGATGATAGCGGTAAATCTGTAACTGAACTAGGACTTAGTAAAACAGGACAAGTTGTTGGATTAAATGATGTTCCAAATACGGGTGTTGCGCTTATTGCTCTTGAAAGTGCAGCTGAAGCAAAAGCAATAGCAACAACAAGAGCTGAGCATGCTAGAGCAAAAGAACTTAGTAAATCAACTAAAGTTTCACTTGAGGAGATGTCAAATCTTATTGCTGAAGGGAAAATCAAAGCACTTCCTGTAATTATAAAAGCAGATGCTGGTGGAAGTTTAGAAGCTATTAAGGTAAGTCTTGAAGATATTAAAAATGATGAAGTAAAAGTTAAAATAGTTGCTGCTGGAGTTGGTGGAATTACTGAAGCTGATGTAGCATTAGCTAGTGCAAGTGATGATTGTATTATCATTGGATTTAATGTACGACCTACAGGTGAAGTGAAAGTAAAAGCAAAAGCTAGTGGTGTTGAGATTAGAACTTACAGTATTATTTATAATTTAATTGATGAGATTAAAGATACATTATCTGGAATGATGAGTGCGATTGTTGTTGAGGAAAATACAGGTCAAGCAAAAGTTAGAGAAACATTTGTTGTACCTAAAATTGGAACGGTTGCCGGATGTATTGTAAGTGATGGAAAAGTTGTACGAGGTGGAAAAGCAAGACTTATTAGAGATGGTGTTGTTATTTACACTGGAAATATTGATTCTCTTAAACGATTTAAAGATGATGTTAAAGAGGTTGCAAATGGATTTGAATGTGGAATTATGTTTAAAAAATTCAATGATATTAAAGTTGGGGATTATATTGAAACATTTATAGAGCATAAAGAAGCTCAAACGGTATAATTTATATGAAAGATAAAAGTATAAATTTGCAAAGAACAGAGTCTCTTTTAAGAGAACTTGTTCCGGAGGCTCTTGGAGATTTGAGTGATAATCGAATTAATTCCCTTACAATAACAGATGTAAAATGTAAAAATGGAAAATATGATGCAAAAGTCTATTATGATGGAAATGATTTAACCCAAGTAGAGCGCAAAGAAGTTCAAAAAGCACTTTATAGTGCAAATAGTAGAATAAAGTCATATATTTTAAATTCTACTGGGTGGTATAAATGCCCAGATTTTACATTTGAAAATGATACAAATTTGGAATCAATTCATAAACTTGAAGAGTTGTTTGCAAAAATAAAACAAGATGAAAAAAAAGAAGAATAAGAGAATAATATGGAATTAGAAGAAGAGATAAAAATGGCAGTTGAGGGTTGTGGAATGTCACTTTATGACATAGTACAATTAAAAGAACATGATAATAATATTTATAGAATTTTTATTACTGGAGAAGATGGAGTTAGTCTTGATAAATGTGAAGAAGTAAGTCGTATAGTAGCTCCAATTTTAGATATCAAAGAACCGATGAGAGGAAAGTATTTACTTGAAGTGAGTAGTCCAGGAATCGAGCGAAAGCTTAAAAAACTTGAACATCTTCAGCGTTCAGTTGGCGAAAATGTACGAGGTAAACAATATGAAGTTGGTCCTTTTAAAGGGAAACTTTTAAGTTTTGATAATGAAAATAATTTCACTTTTGAGGGAGAGGATGGTGAAAATTTTACAATTCCATATAACTCTATTTTAAGTGCATCTACATATTATATTTGGTAATTTTAAAAAGCATATATGAATCAATTCTATATGCAACAAGCAATTAATATTGCTTGGAGATATCAATTTTTAACTTATCCAAATCCAGCTGTTGGAGCTTGTGTCGTTAAGGATGATAGAATCTTATCTATTGAAGCTCATCAAAAAGCTGGTGCCCCACATGCAGAAGTAAATGCTCTCAAATCAGCTTATCTTACACAATACCCAAAATCAATTCTTAAAAACTTAGAAGAATCATTTGAGATTCATAATTTTTTGATTGAAAATCATAATAATTTTTTTCATAATTGTGAAATTTTTGTTACATTAGAACCTTGTAATCATATAGGTCGTACACCAGCTTGTGCAAATCTTTTAAAAGAAGTTGGTTTTAAAAAGGTTACTATCGGTTCATTAGATCCAAATAATATTGCTAGTGGTGGGATGAAAACATTACAAGATAGCGGAACGACAGTGGAAGTTGGAATTTTAAAAGAGGAGTGTGATAATCTTTTGTTCCCATTCTTAAAATGGCATAATGATAGATTTCTATTTTTTAAACTTGCAATTCGGGCTGATGGAAGTTGTGATGGTGGATATATTACAACCAAAGAGAGTTTACAGTTAGTCCATCAAATAAGAACTAACCTCGACTTACTTATCATTGGTGGAAATACTGCAAGAGTTGATAGGCCAACACTTGATAGTAGATTTGTAACAGATGGAAAATCACCTGATGTGCTTATATACTCAAATGAAAAAGAGTTTGATAGAACAATTCCACTTTTTTTAGTTCCAAATAGAGAAGTTTGTATTAGTGATAATTTAGAAAATATTAATAGCAGATTTACGATGATTGAGGGTGGGTGGAATCTCTTAGAAAAATTGTACACCTTCATAGATTGTTTAGTGTTGTTCGTCTCATATAAAAAGAGTCAAACTTTACAATTTAATCCACTAAAATATTCACTTATAAAAATACACTCTTATAGAATAAATGAATATGATGAAATATATTTTTATAAAAAATATCTTTGAAAGAGGACTTTAAATTATCAATGATTTAATCGTTTTCATTCAATAATTAAATGATTTTGTTAAAGTAATGGTTTGATTATATATTCGTACGTTGAAAAAAGTATTTCAATTACAATTAACCCAATAATAATCCATTCTAAAAATTCACTTGATTTTTGATTAACTCTATCTGTGATAAAGTCAACAGATTCTTTTAAAAATGAGATTTTATATTCAACAACCTCAAATCTATTTCTTAGTTCCAATTGAAGTGCTAGTTGATTGTAGAGTGATTCAAGTTGAAAATCATCCCAAAGGATATCTGGTTTATCTAAAAGATAAAGTTGGCTTAATATTTCAAATCTCTCTTTTGCAATACTACTAGCAAAAATCATCAAGTCTTTTCTGTCACTCGCTTTGACATGCTCGATTCTATCATATAATTTTTTGCTGTCTTGAAGTTTGAGTTCAAGAGATCTTTCTCTTATTTCTAATCCTACACTTTGAGAAAGCACAAGAGAAATTATTGAAGCGATTGATTTATTAAATTTATTGTATTTTATTATTTGAGAATCAATAAATGGTTTTTCAAAATTACTATCGACAAGCATAGGATAGTCTTGATTAATCAGTGCTGTTTCATAATCATTTGCTTCTTTAATTTTAAGTCGATAAAGGAATGACTTTATCTCATCGTGTGTAAAATTACAAAATGTAATAACACCAAAAGAAGTTGTAAAGATAAATTTATCATTTGTAATTTCACCAACAATGGAATTTTCTATTTTGGTTAAAATTAATCCTGGGAATTCTTTTTCTAAATCTTTTTGATTTATAATAATTGGAATCTCTATTGAGACAAATAGTATTTTTTCTGGCATTTTTAATTCCTTACACTTTAATTATATAATTAAATGATTACAAAAGAGTAATATGTTCTCGTACATCATCAAATATCTCACTATTTAAGAGAATCTCGATCTTTTTATCAACAATAGTTTCAAGAATAACAATACATGATATATCAAATGAACTTGGAATGATTTTATTTCGTATTAATACTTCTTCCTCAAAAAGTGGGGGATTTTGGATAAGTTCATAGATATTTTGATACTGTGTATTTGCTAAATAATTAAAATATTCCAAGGAAATTAGTTTGGTTTCATCTCTATTGAGATAATGAATATTGGCAATTTTGTATTCTACTTGACCTGTTGTTTTTTTATTCTTTAATGTTGAATAAGCTAAGAAATAAGAAGGTACAACTTCTTTGTTTATCATTGTTAACCCACTTAGTAGCCTATAATTTAAAAATCTTTGTTTAATAATTTTAAATTTAATATTGTCTTTTTGAAGTTGATTTCTTCTTTTGTAAAGATTAAGTCTTTCTTCTATGGATTCAGGCATGATTTGATTTGAAATTGGTGACATCATTTCATCAAGAAGTTTTTGTTGTTGAACTCTTTGTGCTCCAAGACCAAATAAACATCCACAATAATTTTGTCTATAAAGAGAATTCTCTTTAACTGCTTTACTTTGTAATTCCATTCCATTGCCAGATCTATAATCTTTAAATATGAACTCTAGGTGATATTGTTTTGCTAATTTTGCTCCAATGATTTCAAGCTTATCTTGAGATTTTTTTGGACTTATTAGTAGTGAAGTAGTAAATTTTTTACATTGTAATTCTAAAGCTTTTTTTGCACTCATTTCAAGTCTAGTATCAAAGCAAACAGTACAACGATCCCCCTTTTCTGGTTCATTTTCAAGACCTTTAACAAGAACTAACCAGGTTTCAAAGTCATATGGACCTTCAATAAGTTGTATTCCTAAAAGATCACAACTATACTGAACATCTAAAAGTCTTAGTTTGTATTCACTATACGGATGTATATTTGGATCATAAAAAAATCCTACTAAAGTTTCATTTGGAAAATCTTCTTTTAATTTTTCCAAAAAATGATGGCTATCAACACTGCAACAAATATGTACTAACAAATTAATCCTTTAGAAGTTATTTGGTATTATAACAAATGGATGATAATGTAAAATAAAATAAAATAAATTTATTTTTTATAAACAGATAAATATAAGAGTAGGATATTATGAGTAAAGAATTATATATCGATCAAGAAGCATTAGCAACGCTCAGTCTTTTAAAAGAAGGTCTTTTTAAGCCAGTTGATAAACTGATGAATAAAAAAGAATCCAAGAAGGTAAATCAGACAAAGCTTTATAAAGGAACATCGTTTCCATTTTCTTTTATTCTAGCACCCAGCGGAAGACGAAATGAAATTGTTTTAAAAGAGTTGAAGCAAGGGGAAAAAGTATCTTTAGTTTGTGATGGTAAAGTATGTGGTAAACTTATTTGTGAAGATGTTTTCCATGTAGATAAAGATGAAAGAGTCAAGCTTATCTATGGGACAAATAATCCTCTTCATAAAGGGGTTATCAATACCTATCAAAGGTTAGGAAATTTTGCAGTATGTGGTGAATTTGAGGTTAACTTTCAAGATATAAAAAATAATAAGCAGAAATTGCAAACAGCGATCAGCAATCTTAAAGCTAAATCTGTATCTTCAATTATGCTTTCTGGAAAACCATTTCATAGAGTTCATGAAAGACTTATACGAACTGCTTTAGTGAAAAATGATTTGACTGTTATTTTTCTTTTAAAATCTTATGTAGATGATGGGCTTAGTTATCAAACAAGATACAATGTAGTAAAATATTTTTGTGATAATTTTCTACCAAAAGATAAGGTTATATTGATTCCATTAGAAAATACTTATATTTTTAGTGGGTTTAGTGAAGTTCTTTTAAATGCTATAGTAGCTAAAAATTATGGATGTACACAATTAATTTTAGGAAGAAAGAAAGCTGGAATTGGAGCTTTGTATCAAGATAATTATTTTAGTTCTATAGTAGATACCATAAAAGGAATTGATATACATATTGAAATTATGAGTGATTTTGTATATTGTAATAAATGTAATACCCTTGTAAGTACTCATACTTGTCCTCATGGAAGTCATCATCATATTCAATATCATAGTGATTCAATTATGGAACTTTTTTATTTGGGGCTTATTCCTCCTGCAATTTTGGTTAGAAAAGAGATAAGTGCTATCATATTAAGTGATTTATTTCCCCAAAGAAGTGAAATATTATCAAAAATACATCAACAACTTTCTTTAAATGATGGTTTGTTGGATGATTTTAAACCAACAGATTTTTATGAAAATATGATGCATTTATATCAAACATCATCTCTTACATAATGCAAATAAAAGGTTATCTTTTCTTTGTTTTCATAATCTTTTTGACTGGTTGTAGTGTGAAACAACCAGTTGTTACGAAGAGTGCAATCATAACTTTTAAAACAAAGAAATTTAAATTTAATGATCAAGGTTTTATAGAAAAATATGATGATAAAGTTAAATTAACTATTCTAGCTCTTGGAGTGACTGAAAGTGAAATAACAATTTATAAAGATAAAATTTGTAAAAATTCTATTTCATGCTTTGATAGTGATCACTTTAATGAACAGTTTTTAGATGAATCATATGAAAAAGATTTTTTGTATAATTTATTTAATAAAGAAGATATTGACTTTAAAGATAAAGAGCATAGAGTATTTATTAAAGTAATCTATAACCAAAAGGAGAAGGGTGAATATTAGATTAAAAATTTAAAACTATCAAAGAAAGAAATAGGTATATCCCCGTTCTAATAGGCATATGTCATTTTACCAGATTGACACAGAATTATGAACGGAGTCTGTATGCCTCAGATAGTTTATCAACCACCACCAACAAATTCTAAAAGTTCTAATTTATCATCATCTTTTACAATATAATTATCCCAATCTTCTTTTTTTACAATCTTCATATTGACGGCACTTGCCATTACTTTGTCTTCAATTTGAAGTTCTGAAATTATACTTTTAAGAGTTGTATTGTTATTAACCTCTTTTTCCTGCCCATTTACAATTATTTTCATATTTTACCTTACATCACTTTTAAGTCTAAAATTATGATTTCTTTAAGAAATCAAATAGTTTTATTTTTTCATATATGCTTTGATAATCTTTTGTTCTAGCTTAGGTTTGTCCCCATAAGTTGTTTCAAGATTTTCTATTTTTTGAACGACACTATAACTTGCTTTATTAGCGACATATCCAAATATTGAATGTTTTCCGTTAAGCCATGGTGTTTGTGTTGTTGTTATAAAAAATTGGCTTCCATTTGTATTTTGACCTTTATTTGCCATAGCTAAAACACCCACACGATTAAACATCGCTTTTGGATGTAATTCATCAGCAAAATCTTTACCCCAAATTGATTCACCGCCAGCACCTGTTCCTGTTGGATCACCTGTTTGAATCATAAAGTGTTTGATTACTCTATGAAAGATTATTCCATCATAATATTTATTATTGATTAGTTTTACGAAGTTTTCTACAGTTTTAGGAGCAAGGTCTTCCCTTAACTCTAATTCAATTGTTCCACTAGTTGTTTCAAAAACTGCTATTTGATTTGCTTGCGAAGTACTGAAAAATAATCCAAGTACGAGTATGATTTTTTTTAACATTTTCTCTCCGTTGTTATGTTTTTTGTATCTAATAGTAGCAGAAATTGTATATTATTTACTTTTGCAATAGTATGTAGAAATATTTTTTGGAAGTTACAACAGCATAAGGTTTCACAATAGCCATTTTTGTATGTAAAAGAACCTTGGAATCTACAACTCTTCCTACTTTTACTCCATAGGGAAATATTTCATCCATCCCGCTTGTTATAACTTCATCATTTACTCGTATATTATACCATTTTGGAATATGTTGAATAATGATATATCCATTCTCATCAGTCCCAGATGTAATTCCAGGAGCGCTAATATCTCCAATAAACACAGCATAATTTGATTTTTTATTTGTGTTAAGATAACCAATTGTTAGATTGTTATAAACTCGAACAATTCCAGCACTAAAACCATTTGGTGTGAACAATGGATAGAGTCTTCCTTGAGGTAGATTTGCATCAAGGATAACTTTTGAAAAATCATTTAATTTAATGTAATTAAGTGCTTTTGTGTATATTGTTTGATTTGGAATCGGATCGAGATTCATGAGTTGCATCTCTTTTTTCAATTGATTGAGCTCGTTTTGCTTTTTTTCATATAGTATTTTATAGTTTGTATTTTTGTCTTTTTTGGTAGTAAAGTCTTTAATTATTTCTACTTGATGAAAATGAGCATTTATATTGTCTCGAATAATAGTGAGTGTATTAGAATAGTTTCCTCTTGCATTATTTGTTGTATCTAAAAATAAATTTGAAATTAGTTTATCAAAATTAAAGATATATCCTAGTAAAACTAGGATCATAAATCCTAGAAATGCTATTTTTTTATTCATTAGAGATTAATTTAAGCAACTTTTCCTCATCTAAAACTTTGCTTGTTCCATAAGCTACTGCTAAAAGAGGCTCATCTGAAACTCTTACAGGAAGTTTTACATCATTTGATAAATAAACATCAAATCCTCTAATAAGAGCACCACCACCTGTCAAGATAATACCATTATCTACGATATCTCCAGCTAAATCAGGCGGCATATCCTCCAGAACTTGACGAATCGCTAATGCGATCTCTTTAAATGGTTCTTTCATAGCTTGCCTTACACCTTCACTTGAAAGTTCAATAGTGGATAGTAGTCCTGAACTATCTCTACCTTTGACTTGAATTATTAAATCTTGTTCAAGTTTAACTGCTGTTCCTATTTGAAATTTTATCTCTTCGGCCGTTCTTTCTCCGATGTAAAGGTTAAAATTTTGTCTTACATAGTCAATAATAGCTTTATCAAATCTATCACCCGCAACTTTAATAGATTTACTAATCACAAGTCCACCAAGAGAAGTTACACCAATTTCAGTAGTTCCTCCACCAATATCAACAACAATATGTCCATTAGGGCTTGCAACTGGAATACCTGCACCAATGGCAGCAGCCATAGGCTCATCTACCAAAAATACTTCTCTAGCTCCAGCGCTAAGAGCCGATTCTCGTACTGCTTTTCTTTCCACTTGTGTAATACCATGTGGAATACAAATAATAATTCTTGGTCTTAAAAATGATTTGCGATTATGTGCTTTTTCTATAAAGTATCGAATCATTCGTTCAGTCATCTCAAAATCAGCAATTACTCCATCTTTCATTGGTCTTACAGCTTGAATATTCATAGGAGTTTTCCCGATCATCATTTTTGCTTCTTGTCCAACTGCTAAAATTTTATCTCTACCAAATCTATCATGCTGAACAGCAACAACTGAAGGTTCATTAATAATGATTCCTTGACCTTTGATAGATACAATAGTATTTGCAGTACCTAAATCTATGGCTAGATCAGTTGAAAACATGCCGATAAGTTTATCAAATATCATTTTATTTTTTATCCTTTTTCTTTTAAATTAAGCTATTTTTGGTTTTGCTGTTTTTTTAATAACATCTTGTGTTATTGTTACTGTTTTATTACTATATTCAGGAAGCTCATACATAACATCTAGCATGATATCTTCTAAAATTGAACGAAGACCTCTTGCACCAGTTTTTCTTTTAATTGCTTTTTGAGCAATCTCTTTTAGTGAATCTGGATCAAAGTCAAGATTTACATTATCCATAATAAATAATTTTTTATATTGTTTTATTAAAGCATTTTTTGGTTCTGTTAAAATATGTATCATAGCCTCTTCGTCTATCTCGCTTAATGTAGTAATCATATGAAGTCTACCAATAAGTTCAGGAATAAGCCCATATTTTACTAAATCATCAGCTTCAACCATCTCTAAAATAGCTTCTTGCTCTTTTTTTGTTTTTTTCTCTTGATTGAATCCTAGGCAATTCCCACCATTTTTCTTCCCAATAATATCTGTAAGGCCATCAAATGCTCCACCACAAATGAATAAAACATTTGTAGTATCAAGCTGTACTGCATCACCACCTGGGTGTTTTCTTCCTCCCTTTGGCGGAACATTGACAATACTTCCTTCTATAATTTTAAGAAGTGCTTGTTGGACACCTTCACCACTAACATCCCTTGTAATACTTCTATTTTCAGACATTCTTGCTATTTTATCTATTTCATCAATAAAGATAATCCCTCGTTCTGCTTTTTTAATATCACCATCTGCTGCTTGGATCAATCTTGTGACAACATTTTCAACATCATCACCTACATATCCAGCTTCAGTTAAGCTTGTAGCATCTGCAATAGCTAGCGGAACATCTAAATATTTGGCAATAGTTTGTGCTAAAAGTGTTTTACCACTTCCTGTTGGCCCAATAAGAAGAACATTAGATTTTGATAACTCTGTATCGTCTGTATTGTTATTATTAAATACTCTTTTATAATGGTTATAAACAGCTACACTTAAAACTTTTTTTGCTCTATTTTGACCTATTACATATTCATCTAGAATACTTTTTAATTCTTTTGGCTTAAGTGAAACATTTTTTGAAACAATAGTATGGGTAGTTGGAAATTTTTCAATTTTTTCATTATCATCTTCGTGTTCACAAATAATATCATAAGCACTTTTTGCACATATTTTACAAATATTTGCTTTATCTCCAGAGATTACAGGATTTTTGTCACTATCTGCTACCCCACAAAAATCGCATGTAGCTAATTCTTTATTCATCTATTTTTTTCCTTGCTGTTATTGGAATGCCTCTTTTTGTCTCACTTACAAACTTTGCAAGCATAAGGACATATTTGTTTTGATTTGTTTCTAATAATTGTTTTGCAGCATCTTGCATAGCTATCGTTGAATCAAATAGTTTTTTGTATGCTCTTTTGATTTCATCAATATCATTTCTATCTTCCATTCTTCTTCTAAGACCATTAATATTAAGCCCTCTAAGTGTTGCACGATTCCCTTCAGTTACACAAAAAGGGGGAATATCTTGCACTACTATCGAACCACCACCAAGCATGGCAGAATATCCAATTTTACAAAATTGATGTACAGCTGAAAGCCCACCAACAACAGCAAAATCATCCACTTCAACATGGCCAGCCATGGTAGCACAGTTTGCAAATATACAATTATTACCGATAATACAATCATGAGCAATATGAACGTATCCCATAAAAAGATTGTTATTTCCTATGATTGTTTTGCTTCCTCCACCGATAGTTCCTGGATTGAAGAGTGTGAATTCTCGTATCTTGTTGTTATCACCGATGATAAGTTCTACATCTTCTCCATTAAATTTTAAATCTTGTGGAATACTTCCTAAAACAGAATGGGAAAATATTTCATTGTTTTTTCCAATAGTTGTTTTCCCCTCTATTAAAGTGTGGCTACCAATAGTTGTGCCATCACCGATTGTAACACCTTTTTTAAGGATACTATATGCACTAATTGTGATATTATCCCCTAAAATAACGCCATCTTCTATGATGGCAGTTTGATGAATAGTATTCATAACCGACTACTTATCCATAATCATAGCTTTAAGTTCAGCTTCACTTACAAGCTTGTCGTCTACAAATGCTTTTCCATCAAGAACTATAAGATTTTTTCTTAATTTTAAAATCTCTATTCTATATTCAAGCTTATCACCCGGTTTTACTGGATGTCTAAACTTTGCATTGTCAATACTCATAAAATAGATAACTTTTTGCTCAATTTCTTCAGGTGTAAATCCAGCACTTTTAAGTGCTAAAATACCACCTGCTTGTGCCATTCCCTCAAGAATCATAACACCTGGATAGATTGGATGTCCTGGAAAATGACCTTGAAATGCAGGTTCACTAATAGAAACGTTTTTAAATGCAATTATATTTTTTCCTATCTCCATACTACTTACTCTATCAACAAGTAAAAATGGGTATCTATGTGGTAATATTTTTTGTATTTCTATAACATCTAACATTTTGGGATTTCCTTAGTCTTTGTATTTTAATATATCGTCTTTTATTTTAACAAAAAATTGTTTAAACTTAAGCAATTTCATTATAAAGAGTATCTCTTTCGACTGGTTCAAACTCACTATTTTTAATAAGTTCAATAAATTCATTTTGTTTCATTCCATTGGCACTTTGTGCACCCGCAGCACTATTAATAGATTCTTTTTCAATTGTTCCATCAAGATCGTTTGCTCCAAATTCTTGAGCGACAAGTGCTAGCTTGATACTAGAAGTAACCCAATAAGCCTTAAGATTTGGAATATTGTCAAGAATTAATCGACTAATCGCAAAAGTTTTAAGAATTTCGTTTGCGGTTGGAAAATTTGTAACTTTAAGAAAATTATTTTCTTTTTGATAAACAAGTGGAATAAAAGCATTAAATCCATGTGTGATATCTTGAAGATTTCTTAGGCGAATCATGTGATCAATTCTATGTGCTCTACTTTCTATATGTCCAAAAAGCATAGTTGCATTAGATTTTTTCCCTTTTTCATGCCAAAGTTTATGAATTTGTAACCATTCATCAGATTTTACTTTTCCTCCGCATAATTTTTTTCGAATAGTTTCATCAAAAATCTCAGCACCACCACCTGGCATACTATCTACACCATAGGCTATCATCATCTCTATTATCTCATTATAAGATTTATTATATTCAGTAGCTAAAAAGTTAATTTCAGCAGCTGTAAGTGCTTTTACATGAAGCTCAGGATATGCGAGTTTTATTTTTTGAAAAATTTCCAAATACCACTCCAAACCTGTATTTGGATTGTGAGCTGATACAATATGTACCTCTTTAATTCCATTTTGTACACTTTGTTTTACAGTATTTAAAATTTCATCATGTGTCATAGTATATTGATTTGGATTTTTTCTACTTGCACTATAGGCACAAAATTGACAAACATCTTTACAAACATTGGTTGGATTGATATGCCTATTTACATTATAGTAGGTTTTTCTTCCAAACTTTTGTTCTCTTATTTTAGAGGCATATCTTCCTAAAGTGATAAGATCCAAATCATAAAGTGCCACACCATCTTCAAAGTTTAGTCGTATATTGTTTTCTAATTTTTCTAGTAAAGTCATAGTATTTATACCTTATAAATTGAGCCATTTTTTGGCTACATTTTTGAGATTATCTGGATTTGAAGAGGCAAAAAAAGATATTTTTGTCTCGTGAGTTGAAGTAAGATGATAAGTGTCTTTTAAAACTTTCACAATAGCATCGCCGCTATGAATTGTTTTGACACCATTTAAAAAGTTGCTTATTTCATTTTCAATTAATGGAAAATGGGTACAACCAAGGATCACAACATCGGTTTTTTTCACATCTTTGAAGTAGATTTTCATCGCTTCTTCTAATAAATTTCCACTAAAAATTCCCTCTTCAACAATAGGGACAAAAAGGGGAGTTGGGATAGAGGTGATATTTTCATATCCAAGCTCTCGTAAATGATGGTCATACAAATTTGAATTTACAGTTGCACTTGTACCGATAACTAAAATTTCACTTTTTTTATCTTCGGTTGTATTTTTCAAAGCCATTACGCCAGAATCAATCACTCCAACAACAGGGATAGTGGTATTTTTTTGAAGTTCTTCGATGGCATAAGCACTCACACTATTACAAGCAACGATAAGCATATCAATATCAAAGTTTTTAAAAAACTCTAAAGCCTCTAAACTATAACTTATGATGGTATTTTTATCTTTTGGACCATAAGGTACTCTAGCTGTATCCCCATAATAAATAATCTCATCAAATAATTTCTCTTCCAAGATAGATTTTACTACCGTAAGTCCACCAATTCCACTATCAAATACACCAACTTTCATTTTAAATAACCAATTCTTTAGGCATTCATTGAAAGTAAAAACTCTATATTTGAGTTCGTTTTTTCCATTTTTGAGTATAAGAATTTAAGTGATTCTACCTCATCCATCTCGGCCATAGCATTTCGTAATATCCAGATTTTTTGTAATTCTTCAGGATGCAATAAAAGCTCCTCTTTTCTTGTTCCAGATTTTACAACATTAAATGCTGGATAAACTCTTCTTTCACTTGCTTTTCTACTTAAAACAACTTCACTATTTCCAGTTCCTTTGAATTCTTCAAAGATAACTTCATCCATTTTAGATCCAGTATCAACTAAAGCAGTTGCGATGATAGTCAAACTTCCACCCTCTTCAATATTTCTAGCAGCTCCAAAAAATCTTTTTGGTTTGTGTAAAGCATTCGCATCCACTCCACCACTAAGAACTTTTCCTGAACTAGGAGTTGTAGTATTATAAGCTCTTGCAAGTCTTGTGATAGAATCAAGTAAGATAACGACATCTTTTCCTCTTTCTACCATTCTTTTAGCTTTTTCGATGACAAGTTCCGCTACTTTTACATGGTTTTGGGCAGGAAGATCAAACGTTGAGCTATAAACTTCTCCTTGTACACTTCTTTGCATATCTGTTACTTCTTCAGGTCTTTCATCAATAAGAAGTACGATAAGTGTAACATCTGGATGATTCGCAGTTATTCCATGTGCTAATTCTTTAAGTAATTCAGTTTTTCCTGATTTTGGTTGAGCAACAATAAGACCTCTTTGCCCTTTACCCATAGGAGAGAACATATCTAAAATTCTCCCTGTCATTTTTGATTTACTGTATTCAAAAGTAAACTTTTCAGTTGAATAGAGTGGAGTAAGGTTGTCAAAAAGTGGTCTATTCTTTGCTTCATTTACAGGAAGATAATTAATGGCTTCTATTTTTAAAAGAGCATAGTATTTTTCACTTTCTTTACTTGGCGGTCGTACTTGTCCACTTACAATATCACCATTTCGTAAAGCAAATCTTTTTATTTGTGTAGCACTTACATAACTATCGTTTGAAGTATCACTAAAATTTCCATCTAAGGCTCGCAAGAAACCAAATCCACCTTCTTTGATATCCAAAATACCAGTAAATAAGACATATCCACCAGCTGTTGTTTGACTTGAAAGGATAGCGAATATCAAATCTTGTCTTTTGAGTTCTTGTGGATTTTCAATTTCCAAATCTTTTGCTATAAGAATAAGTTCATCTGTTGGTTTCCCTCGTAAATCATCAATATTTAATCCAGTTACTGGAATATGAGTACGATTTTTAGTTTTTTGATTGTTATGTTTTGGTTGCTTTGGTTGTTTGATTTCAGAATTTTGTGGTTGTGTATCTGATTGTTCTGTTTGTTCTGATATTTCTTCTGTCATTGTTTAAATGTTGACCTTTTGTAAGTTTTTGATAATTTAGTAAATTGGAAGACACCAATGAGTACTTTTGTGAATTTATTGTATCAAATAATCTTAAAATCTACTCTAAAATTAAAAAAAATCAGACAAGATAATAGATAATGTATCATATTGATATATGAAAAGGTTATTTTCATTCTAAAAAGAGGGCTATCTCATCACTTATCAAGAAGTTATTATTAAAAAGTATTCCATCTTCTAGAGTAACTTTTTTTTCTTCAAGAAGAAGAGTTATTTTTTCTTTTTGCTTATCATTAAATAATGAAAGTGGAACACCAGCTAAACTTCTAAGCCCTAAAAAAATTCTTTCAAATTTGATATCTTCAGGATTTAAAATTTCTATATCCTCGTAGCTAAAAGGATTATCAATATATTCTTGCACATCTTTTTTTGGATAATATCGTTGACTACCGATACACCCAACAGCGCCAGCACCAACCCCTAAATAATCCTCTTTTTCCCAGTAACCAAAATTGTGTTTACTTCTAGCTTTGATATTTTTACTAAAATTTGATATCTCATATTGAGTAAATCCAAACTCAGCCAAAGAGGCAAAAATAAAACTAGCCATATCGATATTTTCAATTTTTACTTCAGGGCGATTAAAAAATTTTGTTCCCTCTTCTATGGTCAAGCCATAAGCACTTATATGATTGATTGGTAAAGTTTTGATTATTTCCAAATCATCCTTTATTAATTTTTCTGTATCGATGGCGGTATCATAGATTATATCAAGATTAATATTTCTAAATCCAGCTTGAGCAGCTAATTGAATACTATTAAGTGCCATTTCTTTATTGTGATTTCGTCCAAGAAATTTTAATTTTTGATCATTAAAACTTTGTACGCCAAAACTTACACGATTAACTCCTAAAAATTTAAGATGTGTAAGCCATTCTAATGTAGTTGAATTTGGATTTGCTTCGATGGTTATTTCTGTATCTATATTTATAAAATTTTGTAAACTTAAAAAAATAGTGTCGTAAAGTTTCGCTTCGATACTACTTGGTGTTCCTCCGCCAATAAAAATAGATTTTAGGTGGTCATTCGTTTTTTTTAGTTCCTCTTGAAGTTGGTTATTCAAGGCTTTCATGTAATCGCTTTTAAGATGAAAAAGGTTTGTATAAGAATTAAATGAACAATAAAAACATTTGCTATCGCAAAATGGTATATGAATGTATAAAAGCAATTTGAAAGTATCCTTTTGTTATGATAAGCCTATAAAGGCATTTTAAAAATGTCCAATGATTATAAGGTAAAAAAATTAAATGGAACATAAACAAAAGAATTATAGACCTAATGTGGCTGCTATAGTACTTAGTAGTTCGTATCCTTTAAAGTGTGAAATTTTAATTGCTTCAAGAATTGATATAAAAGATGCTTGGCAATTTCCCCAAGGTGGTATTGATGAGGGTGAAATGCCAGAAGAAGCACTTTTTAGGGAACTTGGAGAGGAGATAGGGACAAATGAAGTGGAGATTATCGCTGAATATCCAGGTTGGGTAAGTTATGATTTTCCACCATCTGTTGCTAAAAATATGGCACCATTTGATGGGCAAACACAAAAATACTATCTAGTAAAGCTAAAGAAGGGTGCAGTAGTAGATATTAATACTCACATACCTGAATTTAGTGAGTATAAATTTGTAGAAGGAAATAAATTAAATGAGTACATAACTTTTTTTAAAAGAACAGTTTATAAAAAGGTATTAAAATATTTTAAACAAGAAGGTTACATATAATGTTAAGAGTTTTAAAGTTTGGTGGTACAAGTGTTGGGACACTTGAAAGAATTGGAAATGTTGCAAGTATCATTAGAAAGATGAGAGATAATGGAGATGATCTGGTTGTTGTTGTAAGTGCTATGAGTGGGGAGACGAATAAGCTTATAGATTATGCAAAATACTATAGTGATGCTCCAAATGATAGAGAGCTTGATATGCTTTTAAGTTCAGGAGAAAGAGTGACAAGCGCATTGCTTTCTATCGCTTTAAATGAACTTGGATATAAAACTGTTTCGATGTCAGGTAGAGAAGCTGGTATTTATACAACAAATGACTATACTTATGCGAGAATTGAAAAAATTGAAACAGCTAATATGGAACAAGCTATCAAAAATGGTGAGATAATCATCGTAGCTGGATTTCAAGGTGTGAGTGTAGATGAAAATAGGGTAACGACACTTGGTAGAGGCGGAAGTGATCTAACGGCTGTTGCACTTGCAGGGGCTTTAAAAGCTGATATTTGTGAGATTTATACAGATGTGGATGGTATCTATACGACAGACCCAAGGATTGAGCCAAAAGCAAAAAAAATGGAAAAAATCTCATACGATGAGATGTTGGAACTTGCATCTTTAGGGGCAAAAGTTTTACAAAATAGAAGTGTTGAGATGGCAAAAAAACTCAATGTTAATCTCGTATCAAGAAGCTCTTTTACACCTGATGTTGAAGGGACATTAATAACAAAGGAAGAAAATATTATGGAAGCACCAGTAGTTAGCGGTATTGCATTAGATAAAAATCAAGTTAGAGTTGGAATGTATGGAGTTATGAATAAACCAGGGATCGCTTCATTAATTTTCACGGCATTAGCAGACGCAAATATTAATGTTGACATGATAGTTCAAACAATAGGAACAGATTTCAAAGCAAATCTTGATTTTACAGTTCCTGTTGGGGATTTAATCAAAACTAAAAATGTAATGGAAAAGTTTCAAAATGATGTTGAAAAAATAGAGTACAATGAAGCGATAGCAAAAGTTTCTATTGTTGGTGTTGGGATGAAGTCTCATACAGGTGTAGCTTCAAAAGCATTTTCAGCACTAGCAAATGAAAATATCAATATCAGAATTATTAGTACAAGTGAAATAAAAATATCTATGGTAATAGATGAAAAATATGGTGAATTAGCAGTAAGAACATTGCACGAAGCCTATGAATTAGATAAATAAACAAATACAAAAGAGGATTTTTTTTGCAAGAATTTACGAATTGGACAGTTAAAGCAATCAGAGAAGATAAGTATATTGGTTCCTGGATGGAAGAAAGAAAATTTGATTGGATTCCTATTGTTGCGAAAACGATTACCAATATAGTTGATAAAGGAAAATCTGTACTCGTAATTACAGATGATGATAGAGATTGGTTTTTACACTATGTTTTAGGTAAAATCAATTCCCCGAAAAATAATAGACCTTTGTTGCCATTTTATGATTTTACAGGGATGGTGAAACATACTTATAAACTTACAGGTGATGAAGATATGGAATTTGTTAGAGATATGCTTGATATCTCTTTCCCGAATGGATATATTTTTTGGTATATAGGAAGAAGTCAAAGTAAAAAAGCAATATTTCCAAAAGTTTCTTATGGTTCTTTTTTATGGCTTTTTGATGAGGATGTTCAGAATAGTTTTAATCTTAAGGGTGATGATGAAACACTTGATATGAAACTATTACAACTTTATAGATTATTTGATAAAACTCTTGAAGCAGCTTTATTTTCTCACATAGAGGTGGATAAATAGATGACTTTTAATGTATCAACTATCTTGATAGTTAATGATATTGAGGAGAGTTTGGCTCAGGTCGCAGCAACTTTACCAAAGCATGACATAAGAATTGTTAAAAATGAAGAAGATGGGAAAAAAGATTTTCTTATTGCTCATGCAAAACAAGTAGTTAAAGAGGCATATATTGCAAGTGACAAAATAAAATATATTATTTTTTGTGGCGAAAACTTTACTGTTGAAGCTCAAAATTCACTCCTAAAAATTCTTGAAGAACCACCTAAAAATATAATTTTTATAATGATAACAAATAGTAAAAATGGAATTTTAAAAACTATATTCTCAAGACTTCCTCATCATTATCTTAAAACAAAAAAACAACGAATTCCTATTGCTATTGATTTACTTAAATTAAATTTAAAAGATGTATATAATTTTCTTAAAGCAAATCAAAAAATAACCAAGGGAGAAACAAAAGAGATTATTGAATCACTTCTTTATAGTGCAAATGAAAAGAAAATGAAACTTACAACAAAAGAGCTGGAAAGTTTTTCTATTGCTATGAAACTTTGTGAACTGAACTCAAGACCTATAAATATCCTTACAACTTTGCTTTTGACTCTTATGAGAAAAAGATAAATATAAATGATAATTACAAAAATAAATCCAGCAAATCTTGAAGATTTTTATATTGCTTTAGGGACAGAAGGTATAGGAGCAAAGATATTAACTGCAAAATCTCATATACATACTCTTTTAATAAAGGGTTTGCATACTGGAGCTGCTAATATTTTAAAGCAAGATGCCCTTTCTATTGGAGCAGATGTCGCAGTTCCAAGGGGAACAATTCTTTTTGAAACACCAACTGTTGATATTGTTTTGATAGCAAGCGATAAACATCTTAAAATTTTAGCAAAAAAGGAACTTTCACAGCCATTTGGACTTAAAAAAGTGGCAAATGAACTTCAAAGTTTTATCACTCACAAACCTACAAAAACAAAAATTATGGGTATCGTAAATGCTAATGATGATAGCTTTTTTGAGGAGAGTAGATTTTTGGGTGATGATGCTATTGCTAAAATTAAACAGATGATAGCTGATGGTGCTGATATTATAGATATTGGGGCAGTTTCTACAAGACCAAACAGTTCTATTGTGGAAGCTGATGAAGAACTCAAAAGGATCAAACCTATTTGCGATGCGATATCTAAGCATAAATTGTATGAAAAAGCAATTTTTAGTATAGATAGTTTTACCCCAAGTGTTATCGAATATGCCTTACAATCTGGATTTACAATCATAAATGATATCACGGGATTAGCAAATGATGAGGTTTGTTTGCTTGCTCAAAAATATGAAGCAACAGTCGTTATCATGCATATGCAAGGGACACCACAAGATATGCAAAAAAATCCAACTTATGAAAATGTAGTTGCTGAGGTTGATCAATTTTTTGTTGAGCGGATAGAAAAAGCAAAACGATTTGGGATAGAAAAAATCATCCTTGATGTTGGGATAGGATTTGGAAAAACTCTTAGACACAATCTTTTACTTTTACAAAATCTTGAGCATTTTAAAAGATTTGGATATGAGATACTTCTTGGGGCAAGTAGAAAATCTTTAATAGAGATGGTTGTCCTAAATACTCCTACAAGTGAACGACTCAGCGGAACTTTGGCTATCCATCTTGATGGGATACAAAAAGGGGCTTCATTGATCAGATGTCATGATGTAAAAGAACATTTTCAAGCTATTAAAATGCAAGAAGCCATAATGTATGTATAAAAAGAATTAAAATCTTTTTGTATATTTGTGACAATAAGGGGCTTTATTGTGTTTAAAATAGTAGTCTTGGTGGTATTCTTCAGCTTCAAAAAATGGAGTATTTTTTGTAGAAATTAACTTTGTAGCTATTTTTAAACCTTTATTTTCCAATATTGAGATAAGTTTTTTCGCATCCTCTTTTTCATCTTCATCATTGTAGAAAATTGCACTTAAATATTGTGTTCCAATATCTGGTCCTTGTCCATTTTTTTGAGTAGGGTCGTGAATCTCAAAAAAGAGTTTCGCTAAAGTTTCAAATGATATAAGATGTGCATCATAAATAATTTTTACAACTTCAAGATGTCCTGTGGTTCCATAACAAACTTCTCTGTAGCTTGGATTGTTTACTGTCCCACCCATGTAGCCACTTATCGCTTCTTTTACCCCTTTTAGTTTTTCAAAGTGATATTCTACACCCCAAAAACAACCTCCAGCAAAGTATGCATTTCTTATATTTTCCATTTTAGCTCCGTATAGATTTATTGTGATGAGAAGTAAAAATAGATATCTCACTTCTCTTGTTTAAAGTTTAATGAAACAGAATTTACACAATGTCTTGTGTTTTTAGCTGTAAGTCCTTCCCCTTTGAAAACATGTCCTAAATGACCACCACAAGTTGCACAAACTATCTCAACTCTTCGCCCATCAGCATCAAGAATTTCTTTTACAGCTCCTTCTATTGTATCGTCAAAACTTGGCCATCCTGTTCCACTATCAAATTTTGTACTTGATTTAAAAAGTGGAGTATTGCATTTTTTACAAGCGTAGATACCATTTGCTTTATGGTTATAGTATTCTCCAGTAAAAGCTCTTTCTGTTCCTTTATTTTCTATGACATGTTTTTCAAAATCGTTGAGTTCATTGTATTGCATTTTGTCTCCAGCTAATAGTATATTTATAAATATAAGTGTCACAAATATTTTCTTCATTTTTGGATTTTATACTAAGAGATTGAAAAGATTTAAAAAGCAAAAGGTTAAGCAGAAGAATTTATTATTTTTGAAGATAATTTTATTTTTTGATAAAAATTGCTTGATACTAGCCCTTTATAGTTCTTATATATGTGGGGACTAATATCATGCTATATAGTTTAATGACAACTTGGTTGTTTCTTATCGCTATTTTCATTTGAATCCTTAGGATTCACTTTTTTACAAAATTTTTCTTTATACATTTGCTCATGCCCCATATCAATAGCATGTTGTGGTACAACACAATCTGCATCATAAATATTTTCTTGGTGTTCTACTGTTTCCATATCTTCATTAGAATCCATCATAGCAAACATATTCATAGCCATAGATTTATTTGGGGTATTTACACTAAATTGGTACAAAGATACAATGGTAAATACAAGGGTAATAACAACTATACTTTTTTGAAATCCACTAAATTGTACAATTGGTTCTTTTCCTCTTACTTCACAAACTCCACCAGGACAGTTTGTAGCTTTTTCTTTAAAAATAAAATTGTATAACTTACATCCAAGGCAGATTGAAAATGCTGATTCGCTAAAAAGAAGTACTAAACAAAGCACACAAATCACAATCTTAATAGGGGTCATCTGAGGGTCAATCACTAAAAGATACACCATCGGTAAAGAAAGTGCCAATCCAATCGACCAAGCAAATCTCTTTTGAGTTGCTCCTACATATTCTGGAGTTTGATTTTGGATAAAAGCTCTCCCCACAAGCATACTTGGTGAGAATTTTGGATCAATCACTCGTATTAAAAAATCTACCATAAAAAACACAACAAAATATTGAGTAAATACAAAATTTCCCAACATAAAACTATTTAAAAAACTTAAAAATCCAAAGGCGAAGAGTATCCCAGCCGCCGCTCTTGCTTCCCGTTCATTTATCACAAGGACATCATAACCATCTACTTTATAACCATATGCCATATTTTTCTCCATTTTAAAATTAATGAATCTTATGCTTTTTATGTGTAGTATATGTGTAATAAT
>DYPS01000094.1 GCA_020719775.1 Desulfosporosinus sp.
TACTTGCTAGGTGGCCAATGCTACTTATGTGATTCTTCAATGGCGGGTTGCACGACTTGTGATAATAGCTTAACTTGCACATTATGTTAAACAGCTTATTTTATTGAGTCTTTAGTCTGTGGAAGTTAAAATTGCACAAATTGTGGCTCTTGTTCTTATATTTGTGAAACCTGTAATAATACCGATAATTGTACAGCTTGTAATTCATCTAATTTCAGGCAAATTAACACAAATACTTCCCAGTGTGATCCAATCGATGGCTATTACGATGACGGAACGAATAATTCAATGGCTCTTCCATGTTCAGATCCTTGCCTAACATGCCAATCCGGACCAAGCACTTGCTTAACTTGTGTAAACGACACTTACGCAGTCAATCCCGTCAATTCAAATTGCAATCTTTGCTCGAGTTTTATCACAAATTGCAATACATGTGACTCTTCCAAATTATGCACCCTGTGCGATGCAGGCCCATACTATTTATCTGTAACAACAGGAACTGGATGCTCTGGTTCTAGCTGTCAGATATGCTTAAATTGCTTATATGATTGTTAAGCATGTGATAATGGAGATAACTGCACATCATGTAATGCAACAACAGATTTTAGGACAATTGAGGCAAATACTTCAAGATGCATACCGATTAATGGGTATTACGATGATGGATCATCTACTCCTGCTCAGCCCTGCGCTTTTCCTTGTTTGGATTGTTCAACTGGAGCGAATATCTGCACATTATGTGTTAATGACACTTATGGAATCAATCAGGTAAACTCACATTGTCAACTATGCAGTGATCTCATCTCAGGCTGTGATCAATGTACTAATTCGTCAGCATGTTTAGTCTGCTAACTTGGATATTTTATGACTTCTTCATTTAAATGCACAAGCACCTGTGGTGATGGTTTTTTGAATACTTTAAAATAAGAGTGCGATGATGGAAATAATTGGAAATATGATGGATGTGATAATAATTGCAATGTTTAGACTGACTTCAACTGTACTTTGAGTGGTCAGACTTCTGTATGCATCTTTGTTGGACAGGTTAAGCTATCTATCGACACTGTCATAAAAACACAAACTTAAATCAAGTTCAGCTTATGATAAGCTACGGACCACCAAATCTTTGTGCTTGGCAGGATGTCAATTTTTCACAGATTTTGGGCACAACAATCCCATATTCTAAAATCACAGTAATACAAGGAGAAAGTGGTTAATTAACTTTAGTCCTGGATTATACTCAAGATATCTAAAATAGTAAGCAAAATTTCACTCTTACACCTAGTATTTCAGGGTTGCCAGTTTTTTCACTAACATCTTAATCGAATACTTCTTGATCTATGGTATCTGCAAATAACCAACCTACATATTTCTATCCGCAAAGTGTATATGATCTTCAGTCTTTATTAGATAATATTGGTTAGGCTACTGCTTTATTAGCTATTTTAGGATTTTTCCTCAGCATTTTTGGGCCAAAATTAATCGGAACTGAACTGATAATGGTCTTTCAGTTCACTTTCCTATCACTAATGGACATAAGTGATTTAAATCCAACTTTTAACGCATTAAAAAACTTAAAAATAACCATGGGATACAGCCTATTTTCTGATGACTAAACTGTCTAAGATTAGAATTCACCATACTAAGTCAGAGGTGCTCCGATGTATTCTCAATTCATCAAAAACTATAATCTGATCATTTTACTAATATTTATACCTCTAATTATTGGATTTATCACCACAATACTTGTTAAATACTCTGTTCTGGATAAAAAAAATTGGAATTTACTCCTTAATATTTATATTTATAGTGGTAAAAAAACCATACATAGGAAGAGGAAATATCAGATCTTGTGCAAATATCGGTATTTTAGTTGCCATAATGAGCATGATGACAGCATATAGAGTTTTAGATGATGATTTTAGACAAAATGGTATGGGCATTTATATACCAGTAGCGGTTCTTGTCTGTCTTTTGGCATGTCTCTGTTACAATATTCCGATCCTGATTTACAATATTGCAATGAATATCAAAAATTGTAGAAACTACGATGAGCTTGATGATTAGTTCATGAAATAGGAGATAAAACAAATCAAAAGATAATAGAGCCTTAAGTCTCCAATGTCAAATTTAGCTGAAAAATTTCAAAACATAAGCTTAAACAAATAACCAAAGTAAAAAATATCGAAAAAGCAACGCTATAGTGAACTACTAAAATCTATACCAACCTTAAACAATAAACAAGAAGGCTTAGCAGAAGTCTAAAACAAGCTGTATATAATAGAATCATGTAAAAACTTAGACAATAGTCTATTGGACAAAAAGTCTGGAGATTAATTCTCAGAATAGTTAGAGATCTAGAATGAAGAAAGTTAGATTGAAAGTCTAAGAAAATTATCCATGTAATAAAGCTTATAAAACGCGAATAGCCCAGAGACCCGTAGAAGCCCACGTAGCCCACGCCGATCTCAAAGAAAAAACACCCTAAACAACTCAATAGATAACATGAGCGATCTTAACATAATGGATAATAACATAATCTATTAACAATAGTATGAAGAGGATGCAATTTGAAAAAATTATTCTGATTATCTTATCTCTTATCATATAAAATTTCATTTTCTATTTAATAAGTAAAATTAAAAATTAAACATTTATTTACAAAGATAAATTGAATTGTTTAAACGAATCAATCACATCACAAATGTGGTAAGTAAGGTTAGCGGCTTCATAACTATTTTACCATGTAAGGACCTTAAAGTTAGTAGCCTAGTTTTCTGTAGTAATGACGAGTACCAACTCCTGATATGACTGCCATTTTTGTAGATCCGTGCTAAAATTTGGCGATTCTTTATGCTTCTTACATAAGCATTGCTCCAAAGCCTTGATGCTGAAATTTACTTGGATCTCGAGAATGAATTGGTACGACCGAACCATAAACATGAAGTTCTCTAACTAAAGAACAATTCTCCAAAAGCTACGGTCTAAAAGTATTTTCACCACATTTTCTTAATCTCAAGAGCCCAACCAAAATGTCCTGTTTTGGGTCCTCATAAGAAATAAAAGTTTCCCAACCTTCATTAGCGACATAATCTCTTCTAATCAACTAAATATTTTCTGGGATTATCTTATGATGAATTTCCTTTATTCCAACCTCTCTTGTTCTTACATCTCTGCAAGGAACATTCATTTATTTCATTTTAGCTAAGGCCAACTCTCTTAAGTTTCCTTTTTAGACTCCTGAAGTAACTAAAGGCATGGGAATATCTCTTTGAACTCTGTACACTCTAACCCATGGAGGGACTAAAGCAAGTAATTTTGCAACGATCTAAACTAGATCATTTGGGTGGTAGTTTCTATATTTTCCATTTTTCCAAAGTTCATATAATCCGGTTCCTCTGATAACTAATGTTGGATAGATCTTGACTCCATCTGGCCTAAAATCTGGATTTTAAAAAAACTATTTAAAACTTTCCAAATCTCTTTCCACAGATGAATTTGGAAGATCAGGCATCATATGGCTAACTACTTTATATGCACAATCCTTTGCTAATGCAAATGTTTTTTTGACTGATTCAACTGTATGACCCCTGTTGGTATCTCTTGCAATATCTTCAAAAATACTCTGAACACCGATTTAAATTCTAGTACAGCCATAGGAAAGCATATCGGACAAGTGCCTTTTCTGACAAAAATCAGGTCTAGTTTAAATAGTAATTCCAATACATTTCGCCTTACTTTGCTCGGAAAATTGAACAGCTTATTTCACATTAGATGAAATATGACCACTTAAAGCGTCATGCAAGTTTCTAATGAAATAATCTCTATAGCTCTCATCTAAAGACATGAAAGTTCCACCCATTAATATGAATTAGATTTTGTCAACATCATGACCAATTTTCTTGAGTTGTTCAACTCTATCACGAGTTTGAATGTATGGATTATATCGAGCCCTGATGGCTCTCATTGAGGTTGGCTCATAACCTGTATATGACTGAGTTGAATATTAAAAATCAGAATCTGGTCCTCCTGGGCAATAAATGCAGATGTTTCCTGTTGTTGCTATATGGGGGCATCGGTGAGGTTTGCACATGACTGCAACGACAGCTATTCCACTTGCAGTTCGGACTGGCTTTGCTTTGAGCAAGGGTGTGAGCTTATTCTTATAGTTTTAGGGTAGAGCGCTAATAATTTATACAAGTTTGGGTTGTTTTGGTGCCCTGTTCTTTTTGGTAATTTACGCAATTAAAGTCGGCAAATAAATTTTATCTCTTTTCTCATAGCTTTCTATCATGGATGTAATGATCTCGGAGATATTTTTGAAATGCATGACATTCTAATCACCCTTCTCCTTTTCCTCCTTCTTTCCCTTCTTATTATTCATGAGTTATTAAAAATTGTAATTGTAAAAGTTTATTATATAATCAATGAATATTAAAGAAAAAGAAAGCAAATTAAAGGAAAACTGTATCATTTCATTTATTAGCTTTGATTAATTATTTCATTATTTCAACTTTGCGAAGTTATTAATTTCTTTTATAATTATTCAATATTTGTCTTAATTTTAAAATAGTATTTATTTGGCATTAATTAAAACATGTACATATAATCATTCATATTAAATTTAGTTGACGAATTTGTTAAATATTATTATTTTGTCAATACTTGAGGCCTTTTTTCAAATATTAGGATCCATTTATGATCGAAATGTATACCTGACAATCATTTTAGATAATATTTTACCATGCCATCATGAGCGGGATTTTGCTTAGACAATTTGCGAAGTCTATTGCAAAAAAATTGTACTTTATCTCTTTGTTCATTCTTTGTGACATTTATTCGTCCATTTTTAACTAGTTTCTGCAAAATGCATTCAATAGTGGTAAAATAATCTCATCCTTGTTATAGTAGTCGCCCAAAGAGATGGTTAAACTGCTATAAAGAGCGATGATTATTGGAAGTCTAAAATTTTGTTTTGGACTCAAGTACCTTCTAGTCTGATTAAGGATAATCACATCAAGGAGATACAGAATCTATCCGTACAGCTTAGTATTAGAAGACTGGGAATTTGAATTGCAAAAATTAAAAGACTTTGAGCCTTATGCTGTTTATTGTTATTGTTATTGTTATAGTTATAGTTGATCGATATTTATGATCAATTTTTTCATAGTCTACTATTTCATGAATGGATATTCGTATTCGTTTAAAAAAGCATTCCATTTCTTAAGTATTTATAAGATTTGTTCCGAAATTATACTGGCAGTAGGGATCTTCCATTTCAAGAGTTGATATAGCTATACTTATGCCTTTGTGATTTATTATTTTAATATCCTTTTGCAATTTGTTAAATATACAAGGTCCAAATACTTAATATTGCTGTCATCGAATTTTGCTGAAATTAGGAGACATGCACAGACATATTTCTAAACTTCTGTCTTTTCTAGGACATGACTTGACACCTTCTGTGAAGAATCCAAGATCATGACTGCTCTATAGAAGCAACTTTTTGTGAGTTTCATGAGTGAGGCAAGCTCCATCATCCAGTCAAATGCGTTGACCAATTGAACAAACTAGTTTTTTTGAGGTTTATGATACTGAACATTTTTCTAAATCTAATAAAGGGTAAAAAAAAAATCATATTGTATAAGACTATTAAAATTAGGATAAAGTTTAAAGCCTTATACAATATGTAATAGAATCTTACGTTAGGATTGGATATATGTCTGCTGATTTGCTTAAAATAGATGTTGGAGTTTATATTTTATCTTAAAGGATGAGCGAATTTATTTTAGTATTTATTTTGGTGCTGATGTTTTTCATTTTTTTTGATTTGTTTTGTCTTTAAATTTGGGTTAGATTTTTATGTTGATGTTGATTTTGAAGTCTATGCATTGCTCGTTTTAGAGTTTATACTTTTTTTGGGGTTGAAGGATCTCAGCTTGAAGTGCTGACAATCTATGAAGTTTATCGATTCTTCATTGAATGATTTTTGTCTGAAGTAGTTCATGTCATCCGAACCAAAGGAGCGTGAGTTCGCGTCATTGGTAGAAAAGGAGTTCATGGAGTTGCAGTGGGATTATTGGCTCATTTTTTGTAGAAATTTATTTTAGTGGAGGATATGGGAGGGAAATAAGAGCGCACTTATTAATGTTAAATTCAATTTTTCAAAATTTAACTTAAATCTCAAACTCAACTAAATAACTTTATAGCAACATGTAAATCTAGATAATTCTATAATTTTTCAAAAGTAATAGCCAGACATGACAAGGTTGCAAATTCCCGATCTAGGACTATTATTATGCATCCTCTGTAAAATAAAAATGTTTATTTATATTGATCAGATAAAAATAAAAGGTTAAAATAAATAAACTAAAGCTGTCAAAGTAATATGACTTTTGCTTAGTATATTTACATTACATTTACAATGCGTTAGGTTATATTAGGTTGCATGACGTTATGTTACATGACGCTACGTTACATGACGTTACATGACGTTATTTTTTAAATTTGAATTATTTATTTATTTAGTAATATGGATGAAATTGCTATTATTGTTATTAAGGTCAGTTTAAATACGAATAAATAATTAATAAATAAAGATTAAGTGGATAAGTAAGTTTGTATCTAATGCAGGTATCCAACAATACAATATAATACAATACAGTAATGATCAGATAAGAAGGATATGGTTATAATTATGGTAGTTTGGGCCTTGGTCCTTAAGGACCGCAACATTAAAATCAATATAATAATGAAATAAATAAAGATAGGGAAAATGGAAACTATAATTCAAATTAAATTCAAAAATAAACTGATAGAGATAGAGGTATTATTATGGTCTAATTTAGTTCGCTCTTCAAATATTTTGCAAAGGCTCGAAGAGCTGAAGAAAAGTATGAGTTTACCACAGAGCTATCGGCCTCAGGAAAGTCAACAAGAAAAGTTTGATAAATATTTACCTTAAGAATATCTTAAACCTGCATATGATAGTGCTTACAATAATCAGCAAAGT
Source organism: Desulfosporosinus sp. (assembly GCA_020719775.1). GTDB lineage: Bacteria > Campylobacterota > Campylobacteria > Campylobacterales > Arcobacteraceae > CAIJNA01. The sequence continues at coordinate 7,013 of DYPS01000094.1, forward strand.
AGTGCGGAAAATATGTAAAACTATAAAAAGTCACTATAAAAGAGGCTAGAAGGCCTTTTCGAAAAATAAAAAAAATTATTCAAACTTCGTAACAGTCGTTAACGTCAAAACGAATACCCTATATAACAGGCACTTTCGCAACAAGTAATAATAAATCAATATCAAGAAGGGTCAGCACAATTACAATTACCTTCAAAACCAAAATAGTAACAATAGTCAAACTTTTAACCTCAGCCATAACTTTCAACAAAATAATATATAAAGAGATCCATATTCACATAATCTTAACAAAAGTAAAAATTACGGATAGCTTTAAGTCGATAAAATGTAAAGAAAGATAAAAATGCTGGTAATTAGCAAATTTATTATTTTAGTAACTGAGATACATGGATGATAAAACTTCGGAAAGGGAAAATGACATGAATTTATATATAAATAAAAGATAAGGGCACAAAACAAAGTAGAAGTCAAAATAAAAAAAACTGCAAAAGTAAAATAAAGATAAAGGTTATCAAAAAAAATACTACTACTACTAAGACACAAGTAAAAGTAAAAGTAAAGATAACAATAATAATAATAAAAATAAAAACTAACCCGCACAAAAATAAAAATATAAGCATTAACATCTTAAAACAAATGACTAACTTCCACAACAAACTAAGATTAAAACTCCACTTGATGTCTTGATGAAGGAATAGAAGATCTCTAGATAGATTTAAAACCTAAAACTAAGTATGAATCAAGTTATTTGCATTAATAGAGAGTTAATGGAAAAATTATAGAAAAAATAAGATAGAAAATTACAGAAGCTTCGGGCGAAAAAAATGTTATAAGAGATTTTATACAAGTTAGATGATATTAAAAAAGATGTGAATAATCAAAAAAATTAACGAAAAAAATATGAAGCAAGAAGGAGTATTAATCTTACAAAGTGTCAAAACGGGTTTGAGACTATACCAGTTATCAGAAACTAAATTGCTGAATAAAAATAGCCTGGACATCATCAAACTCATAAAAAAAACTAAAAATAACAATAACAATAATAGCATAGAGGTATTGAAAATTCGAACTAAAGATTCAGAGTATCTAGCAACCAAAATATGCCTATAAACACGAATAGCAATAACGACAATCGTAAAATCCCCAATAAGCAAGCTCAAAAACAGCATGCTTTTCCATAATAGAATTAAAACTTGGAGTAAAAAGTATTAAGGCTTTAGAAGTAGCTATACTTTTAAATGAAGCAAAGATAGATAATATAAAGGAAATGTAATATACTCGAAAAGATGAACATTTTAAACAATAAATAGATTAAGTGAATTTGCTATCTATAATTTGGATTATTTTTCTGATTTGAGCAATTTTTTAAATACAAAATAAATAATAGTTGTATCCTAAAATAAAACAGGCATAAGAATTAATTTCCTATTTTTTACTTTTTACTTTTTACTTTTCAATTCATAATTTATTACATATATAATTATTATAAATAATTTCATCCTGAAATAGTCGTGAAAATGAACAGCAATAAGAGAAAGTTCACTAGTGATGATATTGAACCTTTACTTGACAATGTGTTTAAGGAGTTTGATGAGGATAAGGACGGTTTTATATCAAATTTTTAGTTTCCAGGCATATTACAAAGAATTGTCGAGGTTATTGGTGGATAAGTGCCAACAGAAGATTAGGCCACGGATATTTTCAATAACTTAGATGTGAATGGAGATCAAAAATTAAGCAGAGAGGAACTGAAAACGCTCTTCGTAAAATTTTTTGAGATAGTGAAACAAAGCGGAATCGATATTTTAATATCAAAATAAACCAACATATTATATTGAACATTCATTCATAAAATTCATAAAATTTGCAAAATTCATAAATAAAAACAAAACAAAAGTAATTCTATTTGATATAAAATTAAT
>DYPS01000095.1 GCA_020719775.1 Desulfosporosinus sp.
AGTAAAAAACATTAATAAAAAACCCTTCTTTATCTTAACATCATAATAATTAATGCTCAGTTATTTCAACCTTCTAAACGATCACTTATACAACAATATTAAATATTTTTTGATAATTTCAATAATATTTTTGAATGGTTTTATAGTTAATTTAACAATTATAGAAGAAGAATATCGCTTTGTTAATGATAAACCATCAAAAATGTCAACCAATTCGTGGTAGTTCTACTATTCTACGATTATGCTTCTTTGGAGATGGCTTTAAGTTGTATATTTTACGAAGCTCAGCTCGTATGTCTCTATCTGCTTGTTTACGGGCTAATTAGTATTAGTAGTCATATCTAGGGTGGTTCTGTTGACTTCCTTTTCCTTCTATCTTTAACATATTTGATATATCCACTTGATGAGGTTTTAGGCTGTGAATTTAATGCTTTCTAGGTTATTCTACAGGTTTGTGCCCAGCGTTTTTAAGTATAATTCGATCTAATTTAGGTAAATTAATATTTTTGCTTTGAGGGTAATTTGCAAGAGACACTGGATTTTTGTCTTTTGTGCTTTGACTCAATTTCTGCAGCTTTTATTGTTAATGTCCATTGTTATAATTTGATTTTGGTAGTCGATCAGTCAAATAATGCAAATTTTTATGAGCTTTAATTGTTTTCAGCAACTCATTCGTCTATGATCCTTCATGATCGACATCAATCTTCAGTTATTCAGCCTTATTGCGAATACTTGACAATAGTTGATCTGCATCTGGTCTGTTGGATGGATTAACTTGTAGCATATTTTTAATTACTAAGCCTAATTGTTTGGAATAGTTTTAACCAATTTTACTGTAGACTCCCTTGATAACCTTTTTATACAAACCATCCATATCATCAGCTCGAAAAGGAGGTTTTAAAGTAGTCATTTCGTATATGACACAACCTAAACTCCAAATATCTGATTTAGAATCATAAGGTTTATCTTTCCATACTTCAGGGCTCGCATAATAAGGAGTCCCAGTTTGAGTATAAAGCAAACCATTTTTAGCAATTTTGGAAACATTGAGATCTCCAAGTTTGGCTATGCCAGCCTTGTCCAAAAAGACGTTTGCACTCTATTTTAGATGTGGAATACTTTCAAGTCTCTATGTAAAATATTGAAATCATGCAACCTCTTTAGTCCTAAAGTTACATGTATGAGAGTTCTCCATATAGTTTCCTCCTAGAAAGTAGTATTAGCTTTCTGATGAGCGACAATCTTCTGATATAAATCACCATCATCTAAGAACTCCATAATAATGCTAAATGATTAAATATATACCAAAGAGAGTTAGACTCAATGAAAGAATGCTTGTAACCTACGATATATGGCGAGTTAAGAGATGCTAGGATGCGTACTTCATTTAATGCATTTTCTTGTTCTTTGTCAGACAGATTATTCATCTTAACTTTTTTAAGCGCATAAATCTGAGAGTCTACAATACGCTGCACCTTGTAAACACTTGAGTAGGCTCCTTCTCCCAGCTTCGCTACGATCACGAAGTCTTTCAGCGACATCCTCCTGCTAACTATTATATTTATTATATGTTTCGATTAATCGCAAAATCATTCATAGCACATATGATCAGTAACCCAAAGCTGTCATAATAGCATCCGATAAATTTCCCTGGAAAATTGCAGGATCGGATGCTGGACGAGCCGGAAAAGCCCCATTTGCAAGCAAAACTATTGTTATGTTTCTTTTTTTGTCTGTCCATGCATAAGAACCGGAAACATCAGCCAACCCAAAGGAAAAAGGACTTGGACTGAATTTTTTTCCACATGGAGGATTAACAGCAGGAACAGTCTCCCATCCAAGAGCGCGAGTATTTTTATAATTTTTGTAAGTTGACACATTTAGGAATCTTGTCACAACATCCTCTGAAAAAACTCTGGAATATCCTGGAAGTTTTCCTTTATTGAGCATGATTTGCATGTATGTAATAAGATCTGACACAGTTGAAAAAAGTCCTGCATTTCCAGCTGTATCATTGAGGAAATGAGCTATTTTATTAAATGGAGTTCCCCAAGCTATTTTATCAGTATATCCTCCTGGAGCAATTTTGTACTTTTCAGTTTTTGGGAGATAGACAGTATCCCTAAGTCCTGCTATTGTCAAAATTTGGAAAAATGAATCAGGGAGTGATTGATTTCTTATCTTTGATATAACTTAGCCCAAGACAATTGGGCCAAGCTAACTGAAAATTGTTTTATTTTCAGTCGTGTACTAAAGTTTGATTGTGTTGATTGCCTTGAGAAGTTAAGCTGGTGTTTTAGGAAATGCTGCGGTATAGGTGGCTGGCAGTCCTGAATTTAAAATAAATTACCTGAGTTATGCTCCAAAAGATTCTGAAGTGTAATGTAACTTTTACCATTGTTTGCGAAGTCAAAAAATAGATTTCCGACTCTTGATGTTGTATTAAGTTTGTTTTGATCATAAAGTTACATGAGTGCAGAGTTAATGCCGATAGGTTATGTGAGATACCCAATGTCAAACTTAAGATCTACAGTCACAGGTGGGGCATAAAATCCTCTTTTTGGCCCAAGTGTGCCATATGCTTTCTTGAAGAGAGTTGCATTATCAGTTGCAACTCCAAGCACACATCCAGAAAATATGCCCTCTCTAATGGCACTTTCGATCACATGCTCAGCGGCAGTCCAATCGTAAACGGCTTGAGTTGCGACCAAGAGCAAAAGTGCGAAGATAACTCTCATAATAAATAATCTACGAAGGATATGAATTAAAAATTGAATGGAAAAATAAGAAGTAAAAAAATCATTTAATTTGATGTTAAAACACATTCAACTACACTGTATTTCATTAGAAAGGATTCAAATAAAAATTTAATTTCTCCTTTCCAGATATTACTTTACCATCCGTCATCTTTTATTTAACTCGACGGATAGTTGGCCGAGTCTTCTTTAGACAAGGCATTGCTTTTTCATTTTATTTTATTTACTCAATCCATTTATTTAAACTGTTATTTACTTAACCTATTCGTTTATCAACCTATTATATTTGCTTATTAGCTGTTTGCTTTAAGGATTTTTATACTAATTGCTTTTCAATTGTTATCAAACTATGAAAAGGGTCTATTGATTGAGGAATTATGGCTTTGCGACTGAATATCTTTCTATCATTTTCGAAGTAAAGATTTTCTAAAAAATATTATATGCTAATCTCACCACTTTTGTTTTTATGATTATTACGTAACCAAGCCTCGTAATGTGATGTTTTACCCCTCTTTACATGATCAACCAACATCAAAACAGACTTAATAGGTATTTTTGGGTGGTTTACTTGAACATTAATAACATCGGACAGTCTTACAGATTGCTTCAAATTTGGAAAAATAGTTTTCGATTTGTGACCCAAGTAAAACGTCTTATTGTAAACTGACTCAGTATTTTGAATAATTTCAATTTTGATTTCTTCATCTTAGTCCTAAAGGAAGATCAAATTAATCTTATGAATATACAGATATTTTGACTCAGCAGGTCTTACTTCGAACCCTTCGATTGAAACTTGACAATATAGCCAGCCAACAACAAGGCCATCGTAAGTGAGTGACTAAATGAGAGAAATATTACTATTTTTATCTCTTGTTTGAGATACCTCGTTATAATTTTCATATCAATAACCCCTTATCCAACTACCACAGCTGAGAATAACTATTGTTGAGTGTAAATCTATAACTCAATTGATAACCCCTGCTCCCATGGCAATCGCATTGAATCTTTCACTTACCAGCGATCACATTTTTCATTCCATTACAAGTTATGGAACTTGAATATTTGCCTCCCAATGCATATTTTGAGGGACAACATTTTTTGGTGACTAACTGGTTCTTACAATAATATTCGGCTCTCTTGAATTACTACAAAACTATTCATTATTATTCTTAATAATCAGCCAAAAAACATACCCTCAAACTCTTGCGAAAACTAACTCTATATTCTGTTTTACTTCAGTTTTTAAATATTAATCATTTTTGAAACTCACCCCATTAAAATAGAAAAATAGTGTAAAAGAGTTTTCTTCTTTTTTTTATAATTATAGGTATCAACCAGTAAACTCAGTTATCATATTTTTTAAACACAATCAAGTTTTCAATTTCAGATTCAAGTCAATTTATTATCAAAGAAAATAATACAAAAAAGTAAACTAGAATCAGAGTTATGATAAAAAACATAGTCATAAAAAACATTTTTCAATTAATAATCAAACATAAAACTTGATGATAAAATTAATGATCAAATTTAGTTTTGTGAAATATGATTTTTCTTTTCATTATTTTAAATATAAATATAAATACAACTTAACTACAATGTCTGAAGAAGTAGCAGAAGTTCCACCATCTGAAAAAACTTAAGAACAGATTCAAGAATAGCTCAGGCAAAAGCAGTAAGAATAGCGTTTAAAATAAGAAGAGAGAAAGAAAGCAGAATAAGAAGCAAAAATTAAAGCTTAATAAGATTTGCGTAAACTTTAGTAGGCTCTCAAAGGAGCACTATCTAGTTTAGGAAAAACCTCTAACAATCGATCAATGACTTATAACCGCCTCATATTGGCTTAAAAAGAGCTATAAAGATTATTCCCTATAATTTTGCGATATAAATAAATCAGATATATCGACTTAAATACCAACACAATCTCTGATGTTTCAATAATTGAAGAATTCACTCATTTGATATGGTTAAATGCATCAAAAAATCAAATACCAAACCTCAACGCATTTATAAGTGATAAACTTGAACAGCTACAATTTTTGAATTTATCTGGCAATAAAATCAAAATTTTAACTACGATAGCCTTACCTTCTCTCAAAAGATTAAATTTATCTTAAAATTAGATAAGCGAAATCACTTGGAAAGGGCATACGAATATATAAATATTGGAGTTAAGAAAAAATAAATTAAGAAATCTCAAAGGAATTGCAAACATGAAAAATTTAAAACAACTTTATGTTTGTGAAAATGAATTGACTGATATTAGAGGATTATAACAGTTAAGCGTACTTCAAAAAATATCAGTCAGAAATAACAAACTCAAAGGATTATATACTCCTTTTCCTAATCTACCCGCACTTACCTATCTAAATTTAAGATAAAATCAAATAGCCAAGCTATAATAATTGAAAAAAATAGAACTACATGTCACTGGAATCAATATTTTGCAAAATCCAATTACATAATAATTGGGTTAGAATTTAAAAAAATAATTAATTTATGTGATGCCTCATTTGATCAAAATAAATAAAAGTGAAGTTACAGTATAAGAAAGAGTAGCATTTGAAAAAGAATTGATTTAAAAACTCGCTGAAAAATAAAGATAGAGACTGGCTCAATAGTAATAAGCGAGAAAAGCAGCAGAATAAAGTAAAGTTGCCTAATGATCTATTCAGACGATTTTATGAATGCATTTGATTTAGTATTTTAAAGGTAGTTTAAACATTAAGTATTTACATATCAATTGATGATCACTCACTCTTCTTTTTGTTTTGACTATTCTAAGCTCTCATCTTTTTTAATTGTTTCTAATTTATAGTATTCAGTTTTTATTTGAATCTCCTTTTCTTTAATTCTTGCCAATACTGAGTTATAAAGCGAAACTGTCTTAGTTTTTGTTTAAGTCCATTGCTCTATACTCTTGGTGCTAACTCCTTTAACAATTTCTGTTATTTTTTCCATAATAGTCACATAGTTTTGATAGAAATCTTTCTTTGAAATTTTGATCTCCATTCCCTTTTGAACAAAGCTGATCGTAAATTGTTTAAAATTAGCAATATTATCAGTTACTCTCTTCATAACCTTTTCTTCCTCAAATTCTCCTGAAAATAACATAGTGATTGTATCCTTTGAAACCTAGTATGTCATTTTTAATTGTCCAAGTCTCTCAGCAATACACTCCATCATTATCTACCTTGAAACTGCAACAGTGGCTTTCAGAGTGAAATATAGAGGAAGAATGTACTTTTATCCCATCTCTTTTCCTTTGGTCACTAGTGTACCGTTGCATTCTCCAACTTTTTTTATGGAGTTAATGATGTAAGTTTCTTTAATTTGGTTCAGAATCCTGACAATTCTTTTGGTCTTATCTGTCTCTTCTGATTAACCTTCTTCAATTGCTAATTTTTCCTCAATAAGATCTAATAGTTCATCTGCTGACTAAGAGAGAAGCCAGCTCGCCTGTTTAGTAAATTTGTTAGAGACTTTTCTAGCTTTCTATACTCTTTCATTAGAGTTAGTATAGATCTTATTTGCGTAGTCAAGAGTTTGTTTGCAAGTATTTTGAGCATAAGTTGAAGCTGTTGCATAAATAGGAAGTGTTTATGCGAGTGATTGATTGAGTGAGGCTACGAGTTGCATGTAGTTGAACTGTAATTGTTTTAAAGAATTAAATTTCGAACAAGTATTTGTATGACGAATGATCAGTATGATGTAATTAGCTTAATATATATATTTTATACTATTTGTTCATTTATGACGCATCAACTCTTCAACTTTTAAAAATATTATTTCACCAAACTTCCCTTTCCACACTCACTCATGCAATATGATAATTGAAATAATATAACAAAACTAAATTGATTTAGTTCCTCATTTGGATGAATCATTTATATGCCGTCATATTATAATTCTTGCATATTTTAGGAATCACATTGTCTTTTCCAAAATGTTAGGCTATTTTCATTTTGATCGTAATGCATTTTATCTATTGACAAAAATAAATAATTGCTGTCTTATCTATTTTTTTATTTAACCGATTAAATGTTTTTCATTACTTTTCCTCTTGATCATTTTCAATGTCTATAGGCAATCAATATTTTAAATCATTTATTTTAAATAGATTTATTTTAAAAATTTGTCAAAATCGTATCATTTTTTATGGATGTATGATTTTTTAATTTTTATCTTTGAAGATGTTCTGTAAATTTGTACATCTTTTGTTTGTTATTTATACATATTTATGTGTGATGGCATCATAGGACTTATTTGTATTAATCTTAATTTTGAAGAGGTTCCCTCAATTGATCTATTGATCAATAATTTTAATTTCATAAATTTAATTTGAGATATGAAAACCATTATTATTGATATGTTTTGGAAAAATACTATAGTTAAGGGATGTTTTATGAATGATGATGAACTGTGGCTATCATATTATTTCTTAAATTATAGTATTAGTAAGATTTTTGAAGTCTCAAAGAAGATTCACTCTCTTTATAATGGATAAACAATTAACTAACTCTTTGAAAGAGATTTCGTAACTTACTTTTTTTTTTAATTAATCAATAGCATTTTAAACTTTAGCCTAACTCAATCATGGTTGTGAATTCAATCATAATGAAAAGAAATGAAATTATTCATTTTATCAATAGAAAAATCTTCTCAAAATCGAAGAAGAAGAAGGAACTTATTCCAATGTTTAATTGCGGTTAGTTCGTCACTGGTTTTTGAGTTGAATCAGTGAAACCTTATTTTCCAAAGTTCCATATTTTACTAATGAGCAGCTGTTAAAAAATAGTTAATAGTAAAAATCATTTTTATTTTACTTATAGAATTCTTATCTACTGTCCTTTTAACTACTCGCTGACTAAAATATTAATGTTTTATGAAAACATCGTTTCGATTTCAAATAATGTCAGGGTTTCTTACCTTTATAAAGAGAAAACATGAAAAGGGCATAAATAAAATAAAGCTGCTTTTATGGTATAAAATATTCGTTTGATTCTTGAAAAACTATATTATTTATTGAAGAGTAAAGATATGAGTTAATTAGCAAGCGAAAAAGGAACTTTTGTAAAAGTGTTTGTTCGTACATGCGACAAGAAAGCCAGAGGAATCATTCTTCCTCAAGAGATCAATGGAACATAATTGAAACAACTAATCTCACAAAAGGTTAATATTCCCCTGGAATGGTTGATACTCTATAACCAAGGAGAATAAATAAAAGACGTTGCCAAATTGGCATCCAACAACATTATTCATGCAATTGATCTAAGAAGTGTGCAAAAGGAGTAGATTAAAGTATATGTAAAGACAATAGAAAAAGGCAGCGTCCGTAATGACTTTCAAGTCAATAGCAATAGTCTTATTAGTGAATTCATTAACGATAATTTATTGAAGTTATATGAGGTCAAGGAAGAGGATATTTTTTTAGTTTATACGGGAAAGCAACTAAACGCTGAAAAAAGTTTTAGAGAAGAGCTTGTAGAAAATAACTCTGAGATCATTTGTGTAAAATGTTAAGATTATCGTGATAACAAAAAGAGAGAAATTCAAAGAGCTGAATAAATTAAAAGCTAAAAAATAATTGAAAAAAAAGAAAAAGAAATTAAAAATATAGATAGACAGCTTAAAAATAAAAATTAATAAAATAAGGAAATTTTGAAAAATGTTAAAATTGAATAGTAAAGTGAAAAAGATGAAAAAAGTACAATTATTAAAATTTAACATAAAGTAGAATAAAAAAAATAAGTTGATTAAAATATAAAATAGAATAGAAATGATAAATAAAGAAAATAACATGAAAATATGGAAAATAAAAATACATAATTGAGGGAAAAAATTATTAAAGAAACATCAATCGTAGATGCTAAATAAAAAAAAGAAATGGTTCTTAAGTCAGCTCCAGTTGCTCACACTGAATAAGAGCAAGAAGTTGTTCTTGAGTCAGCTCCAGTTGCTCACACTGAATAAGTTAAAGAA
>DYPS01000096.1 GCA_020719775.1 Desulfosporosinus sp.
CAACCCCAACCCCAACCCCAACCCCAACCCCAACCCCAACCCCGTTTTTTACTTTTAAAATATAATTATATAAAATCAGCTGAAATCATTTCGCATCAAACTTTCACTATAACTGTTTCATAGATGGATGGCAGTTGCTTAATTATTAATAAGAATTTATTAAATTAAAGAATATGAATATCTATATTTCAGACTCAAATTTATGAGCCCTATGATCCTTTCAGTTGATTCTAGTGAAAGATTTTTTTTTAAAAGCTTACTCGAAGACGTATAACTTCTTTTGATGGATCTTCTTGACACTGTTTGTGCTTCGGGAAATCAGCAACTCTCTGTAAAGCACTCTTTTTTAGAAAAACTCCACAAAAGCATCCTAAAAATGAGGAGTTTTATAGAGATTCTCATAGTCCTGCATACTTATTCCACTTTTCAACTTCAACTCAGAAATAATTGGGAATTTTTTTAGAAATTCAGCCCCATAAAACTTTTATAGAAACTCTAGGTGCGGTCCTTTGAAATTAGGCAGGAAATTTTTAGTTGGATAACTTAATTTTTATTTTTTTTATTTCCTGCTATAAGTAAAGGTTGAACTAGTTTGGGTGTGGGAATGAGGCTCTGTGTTTTCTGAATCGCTCTAATCTTGGATGTCAGGGGAAGGTTTCTCAATAGATTTTATTTTAAGTTATTCAGTCAATATAATTTTTTATTGTTTTTGAGTTTCTTCAATATTTTGAGCCTAATCATAGATTCTCACTGCTTAGTTGATGCTTTCAAAAGAGTTGAAGTCATATAAGCATCCTGAGTAAGCTGGAAGCGGAAATAAATAATCATCATCGTAGCAGCTGTCATACAATTTGGAACTACTAATAATGTCCTGGCCACATATTAGTCCTAATTCTTCATCCAACATCCGAGAACCAAAGTCAAAGAGTGATGTCATATTAGTGGACATGTTTGGAATTGAAATATCTTAATTTTATAAATTAAAAAAATTAATGGAGGATTTGAGATTCAAATGTCTTAAAGATTTGTTTTTAGATTATCTGATAAAAATGATATGCAAAATCATTAAAAAGATAGACATAAGTTAGATGAGGAGTTCAATTTTTCAGTCTGATAATTGTAGCTCAAAAAATGTTGTTTATTTTATTTCAACTCATTTGCAAGACTTATTGATAATTTATGGCTGCAATAAAAACAATATTCAAATAAAGTTGTATAAATTATTTTTGCATCATTTTGTGTTATTTAAGTAGAAGTTCGGTTTGTCCAACTCTGCGTTTTATTTTATTATCGACTATAAGAAAATACTTTTTTTTGATGCATACTTATAAGTACCTGTTTTTGATTGTTGAAGATTACAAGCATAAAACTATTCTCCTTCCCCATTAAACCATATATTTAATTCATCAGTACATCCAAACCACCGCCTGCTCTCCAACAACATACATTAAAAAATAAATCACATCATTAACTCAAATAAAGAACGTAGGGCATGTTATGACTACGAAATTCTTTCTTCCATCCCATTTATATTCAATATTTAGAATTTAGAATATTTACTTTGATCAACAACTTTCACTTGCATCACAACAACATCGCCCAAAATAAATCTTCAATGAAAAAAAGGAGGAAATTATTTTATCATTAGTGTTATAGCATACAACTCAATCAGATTCAATAGTTTTTGATGACTGGGACTTCAAACAATAAGGAAAAAAATAAAATTTTATTAATTGGTTCATAGATTTATTTTTTAAATTAAATTTTAATTATTTTAATATTATAGCAAATTCTTTGAATCTTAGAAAGTTAATTTTATAAATTTTTTGATGTAAATAAGTTAAAGTCATAGAATTTTTTAAAAAAATTGATACTATAAAAAAAGAAATTAATTTTATTTCCAAATTTCCAAATAAGTGTCGATCCATTAAAGTCATTTTTATTTTATATTTTCATTAAATTCAGCATTGATTCAGCAATTCTATTGATTTTATTTGATTTTTTGAGTTTAAGATTGAATACCTCACTATTTTTTAGCCTCATCCAATTCAGCAGTTATTTCAAATTATAGAAGAAATTCAGATATAACCTTTCCAATAATTATAATCGCATGGATTCTACTCTCAGCGTATTCACTACATTCCCTCCAACCCACACTGGCAAACTCCTAGCCACGACCCATGCAAGTAGACTTCAAGAGAACGACGCCACAGTGGGCATCTATTAAAAATGCATAGTCTAGGCCTCACAAAAGAACAAAGTATACATGAATTTCGATTTCGATCTAAAGTATTCCTATCAAGTCAATCCTCCATCCATTACCTTTGAAAAAGGAGAAGAAAAACAGACTTACAGTCTTAAAAATTAAAACGATCTTAGACTATGGAGAGACATTCTAAAGTTCAAACTCAACCAAAGAGGTTTTCATGAACAGTTCAAACCTAAGAAAAAAATAGGAAAAGGTAACTTTGCTTCGGTTTATCTTGCCGAGAAGATAGAAGATGGTAAAAATTATGCAGTCAAAGCATTTTCAAAAGAAGCAGCCTATAGCGAAGATAAGGGAAAGGAATGTCTCATCAAGGAAATATAAGTCATGCGTAGTCTCAATCATAAAAATTGCATGAAATTGTTTGAAGTCTTCGAATCAGACAATTCTCTCTACATTGTCGTATAACTGCTTGAAGGAGGACAACTCTACGACAAAGTTAAAGCCAAGTACAAATTTAAGCCACATTAAACCCGAACCATCATCTTCTCCATTCTCAGCGGACTCAAAGAAATGCACACCAAAAGAGTGATGCACCGCGATCTAAAACCATAAAATTTAATTTTCAGAAGCTAAGATAGTTTCGACTGTGTTATCGCTGATTTTGGATTGGCATAATTTGCTGATGCCTAGGAATATCTTTTCGTAAGATGCGGGACCCCAGGATACGTCGCTCCTTAAGTCATAAATATCAAAGATATGAAAGCCAAATATAATCCAATTTGTGACATTTTCAGTTTGGGATTAATTTTCCATGTTTTATTACTTGGAACCAGTGCTTTTCCAGGCAAGACCTATAACGAGGTGCTTGCTCAGAATAGGGCCAGTAATATTACATTTGAAGGGTAGGAGTATAAATCTTTGGATCCACAAGCTTTGAATTTAATGATCAAAATGCTTAAAAAGTCACCATAATAAAGAATTTCAGCTGTTGATGCATTAAATCATCCATATTTCGGTGAGCCAATGGAAGATTGTGAATAGTAGGCAGATACTGTTGGTGAGCTTACTAAAAAAGCTTATCCATCCTGCGAATCTCCTCTCTTGATATCGTCGAACCCTGCCCGTAAACAGCAGGATAAAATAAAAAAAGATAGTTGTGTTGACTTCAAAATGGGAAAATAGAATGTGTTTACAGGAAAGGTAAACACAGTTAATGACACTGGATCTACCACCAATAGTGTAGGCAAAAGATTCGAGTCCATCATATCTCCCAAGGCCAGTAAATTTAGTGCAAAAAAATGATCATACTCTCATTTCACTTCATCATAAAACTTTTTCATTAATCTATGTACTTTTTGCTGCCTATTTTGTTTCACCGCACTCATTGCTTTTTCCCTTAAATTTCGAATACTCATCTATTTTTCACGATACTGTTGAGCTAACATTGCTCTCTATTTCAGTTCTATTTGAATTTATTTTTATATTCTCTTTTGCCTTTCCAATCTTTGAACTCTGACAATCGTTGACTGCAGTTAATGTTAAATTCTAGTTCTGTTTTCTCTCAATTCTGAATATTTTTATGGCAAATTAGTTAAACTTTATTGTGGTTTCATAGTTTTGTCCATCTTAATACTCAACAAATCATTGATGACTTTCCCATTTTCATCTTACTTAAGCCCTGATTTTTTTTTGGATGTGTAAGCAAACTATTAATTAGATGATTTACTCATTTTTCTAGGCGTGGTATGATTTTTAATGGCAGTCTCAATTTGCCTAATAGACTTGCAAATACTTCTTTTTTCTTTCTCCTCTAACTCAGCAGTCTTGACTATTGCCTTAATTTTGGAAAGCGATGTTTGTTTTTTTGGTGGTGTTCTTTAAATTTCCCTCCTAAGAGTACTAAGCTAAGTCTTAATATAATTTGACAGCTAATTCATTTTCAAACAACCACTTTAATTATAATCCTATTTGATAAAAATTGATGCATTCATTAAGTATATTTTGAAAGCAATCCAAAAATATCTTTCTTTATCTACTTTTCAGATGCTTAATATATCGGAAAGGATAACCAAAGTTATTTATCATTAAATTAAATGTGTTTTCTCTAAGTTTACTGCAAAAAGATTTAAGTTTAATATCAAATAAAGAAATTTGTCGGTTATATGATCATTTTTTTACTGCTTGCATAGCCAACTTCTTTCCCTATTCGAAGGCTTACTACAAAGTACCCTGCATGTAAAAGGCAGCTTCAGGGTAATCATCTCCTTTACCCTCCAAAAGTGCAGAGAATGCTTCAATGGTGTCTTTGAGCTCAACAAACTTTCCTTTACGGCCTGTGAAGATCTAACTCATGAAGAAGGGCTGTGATAAGAACTTTTGAATTTTTCTAGCTCTGGCTACAGTCAACTTATCATCCTCAGACAACTCGTCCATACCTAGAATAGCAATGATATCTTGCAGTGATTTGTAGTCTTGAAGTAATTTTTGGACTCCTCGAGCAACTTGATAATGTTTTTCTCCAACAACAGTGGGGTCAAGCATACGGGAAGTTGAGTCGAGAGGATCGACAGCGGGATAGATGCCCAATTCAGTTAGAGCTCTACTCAACACAGTTGTAGCATCCAAGAAAGCGAAAGTTGTTGCTGGAGCTGGATCGGTCAAATCGTCAGCAGGTACGTAAATGGCCTGGACAGATGTAATGGAACCCTTTTTGGTGGTGGTGATTCTCTCTTGGAGAGCACCCAAATCAGTAGCCAGAGTAGGTTGATAACCGACAGCAGAAGGAATACGACCCAACAAGGCAGACACTTCAGAGCAGGCTTGAGTGAATCTAAAGATATTATCGATGAAAAGCAGCACATCTTTTCCCTCCTCATCTCTGAAATACTCAGCGACAGTGAGTCCAGTAAGTCCGACTCTAGCTCTAGCTCCTGGGGGCTCGTTCATTTGTCCATAAATCAATGCGCATCTTGATCCTGGTGCGTTGATCTTGATCACACCTGATTCGATCATTTCGTGATATAGATCGTTACCTTCACGAGTTCTTTCTCCAACTCCTGCAAACACAGAGTAACCACCATGAGCTTTTGCTACGTTGTTGATTAGTTCCTGAATGACGACAGTTTTTCCGACTCCAGCTCCACCAAAAAGACCAATCTTACCTCCTCTTGCGTAGGGGGCCAACAGATCGACAACCTTGATACCAGTAATTAGAATTTCAGCTCCTGAACCCTGTTCATCAAATGCTGGAGCTTCTCTATGAATGGGATATCTAGTTTTTGTATTGATGGGTCCCCTCTCGTCAATGGGATCTCCGATAACGTTCATAATTCTGCCTAGAGTTTCAGGACCAACTGGGATACTGATTGGTGCTCCGGTATCGATTACTTCTTGTCCTCGAACAAGACCTTCAGTGGAATCCATAGCGATTGTTCTAACTCTGGAGTCTCCCAAGTGCTGTGCGACCTCTAGTACGAGTCTGTTTTCTACTCCTTCGACCTCGAGAGCGTTGAGAATGGGTGGAATTTCGCCTTCAAACTGCACATCGACGACGGCACCAATGACCTAAATAATGAAATATGTTACTTGTGAGATTTGTCCCTTCTTGAGAGAGAGAGGCTTGGCAGTAGCGAAGAATTTCCTTACTCCCTGTTTGAGGCAGCTCTTAAGTAAGTTGCTCACCAACATCAATATAATTATATGATTAGAGTTGATTAATAAAAATCAATTTCAAATACAAACTTATGATGATTCAGCCGAATATCCGTAACTACATTCTCAGATATGCTTAGTTGATGAATAATATGCAATGGAGGAAACAATCAATGATTTTGGCTGACTTGAGATTAGTTGACATTATGAACAGGGACTGTATTTTTTGTAATTACATCTCTCATTTTCTATATCTATTGCTATAAATTAGCAATATTTTAGTTATACTTTCGGATAGCCGATTCTGTCTTGTTGTACTATTATTGCAGCACCTACTTCTATGATGTTACGCCCTATAATTTTTAAGACAATGACTTTGCTGTTGCTTCTAATTGCTATCTTTTAGTGATCAATTCTTCCAGTTCAAGCTTATTCTTCAAAAGTGTATGCTGCTCTATCTCTTTCTCTCGCTTCAGTTTTTTTCTGTTTTCCCTGAGTTCCTACAATTGACTCTCTTCTCTTCTGCATTTAGCGCTGGCTTCATTCTCGGCTTTTTGAGTCATTTACAATTGATACTTTAAGCTTTTTTCCATATTTTCAGCCGCCTCACGTTGACTATGAATTGTCGAATACTCCTTCTCAAGCTGGGCAACTTCTCTTCTCAGTTTCTGGCAAATGGCCTGAGTATTGTCATGCAGTATTTTTGCCTTGGATATCTTAGCTGCGAACTAATTTAGAATCTTTTTGTCCTGCATTTAAATAAAATTAATATAAATAAAGCAATTCAAGAGTATTAAGTTATAAATTATGAAATTTACCTTCAGATAACTTGGAACACAAACCATCGCCTTTTAATTCGTTTCCTAGGTTTATTTATCAAAATATAATTTTAATTTATTGATCAGATTCAATAGTCTATTTATATTCATACCATATTGCTATCTTCAGTTCACTTTACATTTCACTGATCATATTCAGTATTAATTTATACACAAACAGTCGTCATTGATATTTATTTACTTGATTTTCTTTCATTTTATAATTTCATTGAGATCATCAAATGATTCCTTCGGCTGAATTAGATACATCAATGCCTTGCAATCCATTTTTATTAATCTTTTTACTGCTATATTTGTAATTCCAGTATTTTTCAAGAGTGATTTCTGCCTCTAAGTTTGCCAAAGTTTATAATAGTCAGCAAACATTCTAATTTTTATCAAAAAAATATGTTTTCCGACACTACATTTGATTATTATACATTTACTGTATTAACTTTCCCTCTCAATTCACAAGATCTACATCTATTTGTCTGTCAATGCTTTAATGAAATTAACTTCAGTTTCACAGTTAAATTCCTTACTTGATAATAACGGCCACATCCAACTGAGAATCATTTATTGGCCGAACTGAGACAGGTTATGAATGCTATTAACTTTTCAAAAGTTTGAGTATAAAAGGACTATAATCATTACATATCAAACATAATTATTAAAATTATTGAATTAAGATGCCCAGGGGATCCAAAAGAGTGTCATGTGCCTGCGATAATCACTAATTTTCATTGAAGCCTCTTGGAGAGTATATCATTCACGGACAACATTTGAATGTTTCTTTTTGTTCAAATTATCGAGAAAAGGCTCTTAAAAAGGGACTCAATGACAAAAACAAAAGCTGTCTCGGTTGCCCAATCTTCAATGCTGATCGCAATGACGCCACCCCTACATTTATACTCACCTCATAAAAGGTAATTGTTGAAACACGCAGAATTACTACAAAGAGAAAGGTGAGAAGATGCGAGAAGAACAAAAGCGCAAAATGGTCTCATATTCAGATGAAAAGACTTCACTTGTACGGCCTAACTTATTTAGAATATCCCTAAACCTCGTTCTAAAAATAACTATTGCAGTGCCTGTCGCCAGCACTACTAGGATTATCTATAAGTAGCTTTTCGTTTACTCAGCATATCGAAGGACCACAACATAAACGCAAAATCAATCAAAATCTATTCAATCGATATATAATCGAATTGACAGAGAAATATAATAGGCATCCCATCAGAAATACCAGTCAACGGACCTTTAAACGAACTTAATAAAAAACCAGACCCAGCAGTTCACATCTTTAAAACTCAAATTAAGTGGAAATCATTTCCAATCCCGTCAAACGAGTTAAACCCAATGAAACCCTTCCTCAAAATGATATGCAGTTTAACTTTAACAACCAATTCAGATCGCCTAACTTTGGAGATATGCGTCTATCTTCCAGCCACTACAGCTACTTCAAGCCCTTCTCCTCGACTTACCAAGACCAAATCAATTTCAATGTATATACTCTAAACTATAACCTTAACATGAACTTGTATATGAACCAAAATCCTTTCATGATGAGTTCTCTCAACCCCAACTACCAGCCAATCGATATGGCATATCAACCATCAATGCAATTCATGGGATATCCATGCCAACATAGTCAACCATTTTTTCAAAATAACTGTATGTCTCGTCCTAAACCCACTTGTATCATTATCGATGAATGATACCCTAATGATCTTTTCTTCTTTTGTTAATTTAATAAATAATGTTCATTAATTAGAGGGATTTAAATTGAGTCATTGTAGCGAAAATAAAGAGAACGATCACAAATCAACAATCATTAGCAGATGAATCATAGTGTTTGTCATTTATGAGTTAAATATATTTTTAAAAGAAATATAAATTATCAATATTAGTTAAAAAGTAAACACCCCTCCTTCAAAAAACAACAAATGACAATTAACATTTATATCCTTTTTCTATTCCAAATAATAATCCAAATATATTATCCAACCATAC
>DYPS01000097.1 GCA_020719775.1 Desulfosporosinus sp.
GTAGCACTTGTAACCGTTATCATCCCCAAATCTTCAGTTGTCTGGGCATAACTATTTGTGGCTAAAAGTAGAGCTGTTGCTATACTTAATTTTATTTTTTTCATATTTGATTTTTCCTTTTTATAAAAAAGCGATTTTAATCGCACAATAATTTTTTGATTCTTAACTATTAATTTTTATAAAAAAGGGTAGGGGGGTGAAGTTTTTCGTTCTTGATATTCGAAAGCTTTGAGGTGGTATTGGAAGTTACTATCAATCCTTGAGAGTTTATGCAATGTAGAGTACATTGCAATAATTGCAAGTGAAAAGTACCGATTAAAAAATCCTTTTAAGTGTTTCATTTAGATAAATTTTCGGAGTTGTATGGTAGTATCAAGTTTCATTAGAAAATTATATCGAATTTAACTTTTATTACTTTAAATTTAAAAAACTATTTATTAGTTTCAACTCCCTCTTTATGAGCTTTTAGTTTTGTTTTTTCAAGTCTTAAAATAGTATCTTTTGTAAACTTATCTTCCAATATTTTAAGCTCAACCAATTGATTTCTTATGTAAGTTAAATCTTTTGTTTTTGGGACAATATAGGGGGTAATAATTACAACAAGATTGATTTTATCTTTTATTTCATAACTATTTTTAAATAATGCTCCAATAAATGGAATGTCTCCAAGTAGTGGTATCTTTTCAAGTATTATTTCATTTTTTTCTTTAATATAACCACCAAGAATGATACTTTCTCCATGATTGACTATAGCAGTTGTTGTGATATCTTTTTTGGATGTATCTGGTTGACCATTTGTTAGTGTTTGTCCCACATCTTCTAGCTTTGTAGTGATCTCTAGTGTTACTTTATCTCCAGTTGAGATTCGTGGTTTTACTTTTAAGGTGAGTCCTATATCCTCTCGTACATAATTCTCACTAACATTTCCTCCTGTTGTAGTAGTTGTTCCTGTTTTGATACTTCTTGTTTCTCCAACATAAATTGAACTTTGTTTATTATTGATACAAAGCAAAGAGGGTTCGCTTAGTATATCTGCTGCACCATTTTGATTTAAAAGATTGACTGTTATCCCAAGAGCTAATCCATGTGTCATGGTGTTTAAATCAAGGCCACCCATTTGATTGATTTTTCCTAAACTACTAATTCCATTATTTAAAGTTGATGAAAATGTAGCAAGTCCTCCGCTTCCTGATTGAAATCCATCAATTCCATATTTTAATCCAACATTTTGAATCCCTTTTTCACTTACTTCTATAATTCTTGCTTGTACATACACTTGTTGTTTATCAGTATCGAGTTGTTCTATGAGTTCTTTATAGTATGCTAGGAGATTTTTTTGTCCCATTAAGATGATACTATTTGATTCTTCATCTACTGAAATATATGGTTTATTGTTTGAGTTTTTAGATTGCTGTTGATTTGTAATTATTCCACTTATTATGGTCATGATAGCTTTTGCTTCCGCATTTTTCAAAGCTATTACCTCTACTGTTTTGGCGATTAAACTTCCATGAGCATCTATCGTTTTGAGATAATTTACAAGATATTTGACATTTTTTTCTTTTCCAACAAATATTAAAGAATTCGTCTCTTTGTTAAGAAGGATAGTAACCTTTTCTGTTTCTATTTGTTCATTATAGAGAGTTTTTGCCATAGTGATAAGATCTGCTTGAATCTCAACCGCTTGAAGATTTTTGACTTTTACCTCTTCTGTATATTTTTGTGTATCAACATTTATTTTCACAAGCCTTAGTATCCCATGATCATCGATTATTGTAAATCCTTTTGCTTCAAGTGTATATTTTAAGATATTAAAAACATCTTCTTTATTAACTGGCTTATTCGATACAAAATCAACTTTTCCTAAAACATCTTGTTCTAAAAGGATATTTTTTTCAAGAATTTTAGAAACAATCTTTATTAAATCAATAATTTCAAGATTTTTAAAGTTGATATCTATCTCTTCACCTTTTCCAAATAGAAAAATTGTACTAAGAATAAAAATTAATATTAATTTTTTTAATCGCATCATTAACCTCCAAAGTGTAGTTTGTATCTAAAAAGTTTTTTAAAATTTAAAAACAGAAAGCTATGCATTAAATCGTTCTTT
Organism: Desulfosporosinus sp.; assembly: GCA_020719775.1. Taxonomy (GTDB): domain Bacteria; phylum Campylobacterota; class Campylobacteria; order Campylobacterales; family Arcobacteraceae; genus CAIJNA01. The sequence goes on from DYPS01000097.1 coordinate 2,111, forward strand.
AAAAGAGCATTTTTGGCATAGAGATTCTATGGCTATTTTGTTTTTAAAATTTTCTATAATTGATAATGTTTTTTCTTTTTTTAATATTTCTTCTAACGATTCATCATGAATATTTCCAAGGTTTATTACCCCATGCCCATCAAGACAACACGGGACCACAACACCATTGCTTAGAATACCTATGTGGGAACTAAGTCCATAACAAAAACCATGACTCAAATGATTTGACCGAAGAGAAGGCCATTCGAAATAGTGATCAAAATCAAGTAAAATTTGATTTTCTAATCTGGTTGGTTTTTGATAATCTATATTTTGTAAATTTATATGAAATTGTTTTTCTAACATAGTAAATACTTCATCATTAAAACTATTTTTAGTTTTTTCTTGATCTAAATTCCATAGTCGAAAGTTAATAAAATTATGAATTTGTTTTTCTAATTTTAAGTTACAAAGTTCAAAAATTGGTTTGAGATAGTTTTGAAGTGAGATCTTCATCTCATTTTTGTCATAACTATTAATAGAAAAATTAATTTGTCTAATGGCTTTGTGTAAAAATAACTCTAGAGGAAATCTATTTAAAAATAATCCTGTTGTGGTAATCTCAACTTTTAAATTATATTTTTGAACAATATCAAGATAGTTTTTTAAATTTGACAAAGTTAAAGGGTCGCCAAAAATGTGAAAAGTTATGATATTTGTATAGTGTTGAGCTTGAAGAAGAAGATTATCGAAAACATCAACTTCTATTGTTGAAGGTTTTTCAACTTTTGAGGGGCAAAAAGTGCAAGAAAGCCCACAGATATTTGTTAGTTCTATATAGATTTTATTAAATTTCATCTGATTACTTTATTGGATTATTGATTTTTTTCATTTTACTACCATAGAAACTTTTTAGGAATATTACACAAAGAAATATAATATAAAGCAAAAATAGAGTTTAATCTTTAGACATTTTAGAAAGTCTAAATAAGATAAAACGATTGGATAAGGTATAAAAAGAAAATATAAAAATGAAAGTACAAATGGACTTAAATCCCTATTAAATAGGGATTTAATATTAGTTACAGTGTCCGCCACCACAACATGTTGATGCCTCAGTTACAGCTACTTCAACAGCAGTTGATTCCCAAATACCGTGTTTAGTACAGTATGCATGAGCAACAAGGTTAAGTTTCCCCATAGCTCTGATATTAAATGTTACTTCACAATGTGATTTTTCATTTCCATAAGTTCCTGGAACAAAATCAGCTCTCGCCAATAATGTTTCACCGTTAAAAAGTGAAATGTTTGCAATATAATGATCAAAATCATCTGGATGAGTATATTCATTACCCATTTTGACTGTTACTTTAAAGATCTCACCTTTAACTGCACTACTATCACAATGGATAAATGGTGAATGTCTATCAATATAATCTTTTTTTGCTTCTCTTTCAACCGTATCTATATCTACATATTTATTAATTTTTGGCATTGTTTTTCCTTTTTTTAATTTAAAACTTTGAAATCTTACTATATCTTTTTTTAATCTGAAGTGTGAAATAAAAATCTAATTTTTTCATTTAAGAAAAAGAACTATAATTATCTGATTCAAAAGAATTTTAGTGATAATTTGACTAAAGTCAGGAAATTAAAATAATAAAGAAGATAAAATGAAAAAATATTAAAAGGGGTATGGCATGGCAATTTGTACTAAAGAAGCATTGGAAATTATTCTTGAAAATGTAGAGCATGTCTCATTTGAAATAGTTCCAATTGAACAAGCAAAAGATAGAATTTTGGCTGAAGAGATATATGCCATGCATAATCTCCCAACATATAATAATTCCGCCATGGATGGTTATGGTATTAGATTGGAAGATGATGGTAGAAAAGTAAAAGTTATTGATACTGTTTTAGCAGGAAGCGATAAGGAGCCAGAGATTAAAAATGGAGAAGCTATCAAAATTATGACAGGAGCAAGAGTTCCAAAAAGTGTTGAAGCGATTGTTCCTCAAGAAAATGTTGAGGTATTTGATGATTTTATTGAATTACCATTGAACATTAAACATCATCAACATATGAGATTTATTGGTGAAGATATTAAAAAAGGTGAAAAGTTATTTGAAAATGGAGATGAGGTAAACTATGCTACGATCACTATTTTGGCAAGTCAAGGAATAACACATATCCGTGTTTATAGACAACCAAAAATATCTGTTTTTACAAGCGGAGAAGAGTTGAAATTACATTATGAAAAAATTGAAGAATATCAGATATATAATTCAAATACACCAACTCTTTTAGCACGAGCGAAAGAATTTGGAGCAGATGTAACTTTTTCGGGGATGGCAAAAGATACGGTCGAATCTTTAAAAGAGATGATTAGTAACTCATTGTATTCTGATTTTATTATTACAAGTGGTGGGATAAGTGTAGGTGAGGCTGATTTTACAAAAGAAGCATTTGAAGCATTTGATATGAAGATACTTTTTAATGGAATCACAATTAAGCCTGGGAAGCCTACATTATTTGGAAAGATAGGAAAAACTTATGTTTTGAATCTTCCAGGTAATCCTCTTGCTGCTGCTTTAATCTTTGAACTTTTTGGAAAAATTATTTTACAAAAACTATCAGGCAATAAAAATATTTATCATAATTTTATTGAAACAAAATTAAAAGAAGATCTTAAAAATAAACAAGGGAGAACTACAATTATCCCTGGATATTTTGATGGAATGACATTCAACCCATCTGAAAAAAGACTTCCTGGAATGGTAGGAGTATTGCATCGTTGCAATAGTATGATGGTGCTTGGTAAAGAGATAGACTATCTTGAAAAAGATAAGATTATTAAAATTCTTCCAATCAACTGGAAGTTTTTTGTAAATGAAAAAAAAGACTTTTTTAATTAAGGAAATAATGAATATGAAACAAATAGCAGTGGCTTTCACAGGACCATCAAATAGTGGGAAAACAACATTGATAATAAAACTTTCAATTATCTTGCAAGAAAGAGGGTTTAAAGTGTGCATTATTAAACATGATCCACATGATAAGGCAATTTTTGATAAAGAGGGGAAAGATAGTTATAGATTTAGCCAAACAGGAGCGAATGTTGCTGTAGTTTCACCAACTAAAACAACTATTTTAAAAAAAGAAACAGCTACTATTTATGAAATCGCTCAATGTTTTGGTGAGTTTGATTATTTACTTGTGGAGGGATTAAAAACTATTCCTCTCCCGAGAATTGCTATTTTTAGAAATGAACTGAATGATAAATATTTTGATTGTAGTGATGCAATAGCTACAGATGAAACGATAGAAGCTACTAAAATTCCAGAAGGATGTTTGCATCTGGATCTTAATAATCCAGAAGAGATTATTAAGTGGATAGATCAAAATGGAGAGTTTTTCCCTATCTTATAAGAAGTTATTAATTTTGTTTACAACTTATAAGAAGAGCATCAAGTTCATTTTTTAAGAACTGCAATTTTTGAGTTGTTTTCAAAAGTTCGTCTGTGGCTTGTATTACAATATCTTCACTTCTATCTATTTGATTCATAATATCTGATCTATCTTCCAATTCTTTTATGATTGTACTAAATTCATCTGTTAAATTTTCGAGTTTTTTAGATGCGAGTTTTGATTGTTCTAACGCATTTTTTGAACAGTCCATAGCTGATGAAACTTTACTTATAAAACAGTTTAAATTATCAGCAACTTCAATAAATTCTTTTTCCGAGGCAATATTGATTGGAGACATATTGTCAAAATTGGCTTGACCAATCTGTTTTGATTTTTCAATAAAATCTTTTGCATGTTGTTCAATTTGTTTGAATTGCATAATAGAATATAGAGTAAAAATAAGTAAAAATAAAAATGAAATGTACTGAAAATATTTGATGAAATCATTTTTTGTTTCAGTATATTGTGTATAAAGAGTTACAATTGTATCAACTTCTTTGAGTACAATATCGTTAGAATTTTCAAAATAACGAAGTGCCTTTTCAAGAGATGCAGTATCATTTTCTACTAAAGCTTTTTTGAATACTATTATATTGAGAGAAAATTGATCCCACAATATAGTTGCTTGAGATATTTGTTGTTGTATATTCTCTGGTGCTTTAGGTATCATTAATGCTTCATTACCATTTTGCAAAGTTTTTATATTCTTCTCAAATTCTTCAACTGCTAAATTTATTTCTGTAAAATTGTGTGATTTTGTTTGATATAGTTGAAAAATATTTTTTGTTATTTTTTGAGTGAGCATTCTTTGCTTTCCAGCCATATTTACAACTAATGCATCTTTCTTATTTTGTTGGTTAAGATATATTGTGACACTCATTACTATGAAAATGGTTAAAAGTAAAAAAAATCCTATAATCTTAATTTTTTGACTAATACTTATATTATGCAATTCATTTATCCTTGTGTGTAATATTTTAATTCATTATATTTTTCGATTTGGATTATCCCTTTATCTATTGAAATAATATTATCTCTTTGAAGTTTTTTCAAAACTCTCGAAAGTGTTTCTGGTTGAATATGAAGTAACAGTGCAACTTCATGTCTTTTTAGTTTATTGCACATCAATAAATCATCTAGTAACATAAATGATACCTTTGATGTAGCATCAAAAACAAGTTCTCTATTGACAATACATTGAAGTTGTTGGGTTTTATAAATCAATTCTTGAATAAAATGGGTTATTAATTCATTGCCATTCAAAAATATTTTTTTAAACTGTTGAAAATCAATAGATAATATAATACTATCCTCTACTAAAGTTGTATTTGAAAAACAACGAATTCTATTTTCTTCAAGATCGGAGAGTTCTGATATCATACTTGTTGGATGGATATAATATAAAAAAACTTTATTATTATATTTATCTATTTTAAAGACCTCTATAAGACCTTCAATTAAAAAAAGTAATTTATGTGTAGAATCAGTTTCATAAAATAATACAGTATCCTTAGTATATTTTGATACACTTGATATGGATATCAATATTTCCAATTCTTCTTCTGATAGATTTTGAAATAATTTGACACTTTGAATTATTTTTTTCAACATGTATATAATAACCTTTTTCGTATAGAATAGAATTGGAATTTTATTATTTTAACGCTAAGTTACATATTAATTTAAATAATAAAAATTATTAATTTTTGCTTTACTTTGATTTAAGTCAAGAAATTACATTTTATAGTATGTTAGAATTTGAAGGTTAGATACATTTCAAAAAAGGAGAATAATATGGCACTTTCAAGAAGAGATTTCTTAAAAAGTTCAGCAGCTGCTTCAGCTGCTGCCGCAGTTGGTATGACAGTACCTGCGACTTTACAAGCAGCATCAAATACAGCACAAGCTGGATGGAGATGGGATAAAGCAGCTTGTAGATTTTGTGGTACAGGATGTGGAATCATGATGGCTACAAAAGATGGAAAAATTGTAGCAGTTAAAGGGGATCCAGCAGCACCAGTAAATAGAGGGCTTAACTGTATCAAAGGATACTTTAATGCAAAAATTATGTATGGAGCCGATAGATTAAAACAACCACTTCTACGGGTAAATGCAAAAGGTGAATTTGATAAAAAAGGTAAATTTGCACCAGTTTCATGGAAGCGAGCATTTGATGAGATGGAGATCCATATCAAAAAAGCTTTAAAACATAGTGGACCTGAAGGTGTCGGTGTATTTGCTTCTGGACAATACACAATTATGGAGGGTTATGCCGCTCAAAAAATGATGAAAGCTGGATTCAGATCTAATGCAATTGATCCAAATGCAAGACATTGTATGGCATCAGCGGTTGTTGGATTTTATCAAACTTTTGGAATAGATGAGCCAAGTGGATGTTATGATGATATTGAGCTGACTGATACTATCGTATCTTGGGGAGCAAATATGGCAGAGATGCACCCAATTCTTTGGTCTAGGGTAACTGATAGAAAATTATCAGCTCCAGATAGAGTAAAAGTTATCAATATGTCAACTTATAGACATAGAACTTCAGATTTAGCTGATATTGAGATTATATTCTCTCCAAATACAGACCTTGCTCTTTGGAACTATATCGCTCACGAAATAGTTTATAATCATCCAGAATCGATTGACTGGGCTTTTGTAAAAAAACATATGATTTTCTGTGCATCCCCTGTAAATATTGGTTATGGTATGAGAAGAAGTGATGAGAAATCTATCAAAGAGGGGAAATATACAGCTCTTGAGATGGAAATTATCAAAAAAGAGATGTCAAAAGTAGTTTCAGCAAAAGAAGCACCAGCACTTGAGCCTTACGGGTATAAAGAGGGTGATACTATGGTAAATAAAAATGCAGGACTTGCTCACTGGGAGATCTCATTCGAAGATTATAAAAAATTCCTTGCACCTTATACTCTTGATTATGTTGCAAATATTTCAAAAGGAAATCCAGATGAATCTATCGAAGATTTCAAGAAAAAATTACAAACTCTAGCATCTTTGTATATTGAAAAAGGTCGAAAAGTAGTGAGTTTCTGGACAATGGGGATGAATCAACATACAAGAGGAACTTGGGTAAATACACTTTC
>DYPS01000014.1:0-29867 GCA_020719775.1 Desulfosporosinus sp.
TTATTGGTAGCAATAAAGAAGCAAACAAAAATACTTTACTCCATAATGGATAGGGTAAAATAAATAATAACGATGTGAAAAGAAGAAAAAAAATCATCTCTATTTGAAATGCCTTCTCTTTTGACAACTCTCTTAATCCATCTATCGAATATAAAAAATTATTTTTTAATGAGTATTTTGGTTTCATTTCTCTTTCCTTACCATTTGTGAGCTATTTGAATACCTAAGATGTCATTTGGTACATCAGGTTAGCAAATAAATATTTTGCATAACTTAAATTTTATATTAAAGTTCTATTTGATGGCATTTTAAATTGATTTGTAATTTGTAGATGGTGTCAAGAGAGGGACTCGAACCCTCGACCTCCGGCTTATGAGACCAGCGCTCTAACCAGCTGAGCTACCTTGACACAGAAAGATTTTAATAATCTTCTAAAAAGAGTGGAATTATATATAAAAATTATTAAAACTTTATTAAAATAGATGGAAAACTTCCACTTTTTTAATTTATTTAATATTTTATAAAATATATCTTGCCATATCCTCGTTTTTTACTATCTCTTCAAGTTTCTCTTTTACTAAAGCTTCCGTAATCGTGATAGTTTCACCTCGTTTTTCATCAGCATCAAAACTAATATCTTCCAATACTTTTTCAATAACCGTATGGAGTCGTCTAGCTCCTATATCTTCAGCTTTTTCATTTGCATCGACACTGAGTCTCGCAAAAGCTCTAATTGCTGCATCATCAAACTCTAGGTTCACACCCTCTACGCTTAAAAGTGATTGATATTGCTTAAGAAGTGAATTCTTTGTGCTGGTAAGTATTTTATAAAGTGCCTCTTCATCAAGAGGACTAAGCTCAACTCTAAGGGGAAATCTCCCTTGAAGTTCAGGCAATAAATCACTTGGTTTACTTACATGAAAAGCTCCAGCTGCTATAAAAAGGATATGATCTGTTTTTATTTGTCCATATTTTGTATGCACATTACTTCCTTCAACTATTGGAAGTAAGTCCCGCTGAACTCCCTCTTTACTCGGGTCTTGATTTTTATTATTATTTCCTGAAGCTATTTTATCTATCTCATCAAGAAAAATAATTCCGCCATTTTCACATCTTTTGATAGCTTCCTCTTTGATAGATTCTTTGTCAAGTAGATCTTCACTTGCTTCAAGTCTAAGTAGTTTTTTTGCTGTTGCAATGGTTACATCTTTTTTGATTTTATTTTTATCCATTTTCCCAAGCATATTATTAATACTTTCACTTACGCTACTCATATCCATAGGAAGATTACTATCGATTATCTCAACATGTGTTTTTTTAGGCAATTCAATCGTAATAATTTTTTCATCCATACTACCATTTATCACTTTTGATTCCATAAGATTATATGTTTTAATAAATGATTGCTGAGACTCTTCGGTCGCACCTTTTGGAAGTGATGGAACTAAAATCTCAACAATTTTTCGTATCACCTCTTTATCAATATCTTCTTGTATTTTCTCTTCATACTCTTTTGTTACAAGGTTTATCGCTTCGTATGCCAAATCTCGTATCATCGACTCAACATCTCTACCTACAAAACCAACTTCAGTATATTTACTTGCCTCCACTTTTACAAATGGGAGGTTCATCATTTTTGCCATTCTTCTTGCTATTTCAGTTTTTCCAACACCTGTACTCCCTATCATCAGGATATTTTTAGGCATAATCTCCTCTTGAATTTCACTTGGAAGTTGCATCCGTCTATATCTATTTCGTAAAGCCAATGCTATTGTTTTTTTTGCATCATTTTGCCCGATAATATAATCATCAAGGTATGCTACAATCTCTTTTGGTGTCATATGTATCCTTTGAAAATGTCCCATTTTAAAATGGAAAAAATTATTTCATAACTACTTTTAGCGACTTAATAAATTTAAGCCTAAAGTGGCAAATCCTAAAGAGAAAAATAAATTTTTCTCAACCATTATTCTTAATCTTGTAAAGTTAAAATTTTGATATTTTGATTTGTATAAATACAAAGTTCTCCAGCTATCATAAGTGATTCTTTCACTAATGTTTCTGGAGTTAGATTTGAATGTTTTTTTAAAGCACGTGCAGCAGAAATTGCAAAATTTCCACCACTTCCAATACTAGCCAAACAACCATCTTCAGGCTCAACAACATCACCTGTTCCACTTAAAATAAAAATATGTTTTTCATTAAGCACAAGCATCATCGCTTCTAGTCTTCGAAGCATTTTATCTTTTCTCCAAGCTTTTGAAAAGTTAACAACTGCTTTGAGTAGATCCCCTTTTGTATTTTCAAGATGTTCTTCAAACATATCAAAAAGGTTAAAAGCATCTGCAGTACTTCCTGCAAATCCAGCTAATACTTTATCTTTATATAATGTTCTTATTTTAGTTGCATTATTTTTTAAAACTGTATTTCCAAATGTAACTTGTCCATCTCCACCAATGACAGCCTTTCCATCTTCACTTTTATATGCAAGTATCGTTGTAGCATCAAACAAACCGTTACCCTTATAATGCGATAATATCGATAGTTAAACTAGCATTTTGTCCATGACCAAGTTTACAGTCAGCTGTGAAAATTCCTATAGTTTTAATAGGATTTTTAAGTGAAATATGTTTTTTATCGACTTCAAGTTGAAATTGCTCAAGTAAGGCAGCTGCTATCTCTTTATTTGTAATACTTCCAAAAAGATGACTATTTTCACCAACTTTATGTTTTATTGTAAGTTTTAAAGCTTCAATCATCTCTTTTTGTTTTTTAGCTACCTCTACCTCTGCCTCAAGTTTTGCTTTGATCTCTTTTTGATTTTCTTCCCATTCAGCCATCACAGCTGGAGTTGCATGTTTAGCGAAACCTTTCCCAATTAAAAAGTTTTTTCCATATCCATCACTTACCTCTTTAATCTCCCCTGCTTTCCCTAAAGTCGCTACATCTTTTGTCAATAATACTTTCATTTTTTATTCCCCTTTTAAAACTTTTCCTCTATAAGCAATAATTCCTTGTCGATAATTTGAAACTTGTTTCCATCCCATATCTTTAAGAACTTCTTGACAATATGCACTTCTACTTCCTGTTAAACAATAGACAATTATTGGTTTATCTTTTTGATCTTCAATTTGACCTAATTGATTGTAAAATGAAGTTGTTGGGATAAGATAATCAGTCCCAGCAATTCTCCCTCGTTTCCACTCCATCCATTCTCTTACATCAATAAGATTAAACTCAATCATCCCAAGCTCTCTTGCTTCAAGAAGTGACTCTATCTCATCGCCATCAAGTTGTGGATGTTTCAAGATCACTTCACATTCCTCTTTTGTAAGTCCTCTTGAGTGACTATGAGCTACCTCTTCAGCTGCTATCTCAATGGCATTTGCTTTTGCATACTCAGGTGTACAAAAAATTCCACAATGACAATGTCCATCTTCAGGTATCTCATGCTCAATTGCAGGTTTACAAGGACAAATCCTATTATCAGCTGCATTTCTTTCCTCTTTTGTTTCTCCAATCACCATAAAACAAGGGCAATATCTTTTATTAAAAATAAGCTTATTTCTAGTAAGCCCCATAATTACACCCTCATTTACATCCTCTATAGGATTATAAACCCATCCTTTGCTTGCACATACTTTATCTGTAAATATTTTTGTTTTTTCTTGTTCATCTAAAAACTCTTGCGAATTCATATCAATCTTAATCATCTTTTCTTTCCTAATTTGGTATTTTTTATATTTTTATTTTAAATCTTTTATCATAATAACGATTTTTATTTAATATAAACTGAGTGACTTTTTCTAATAAACTCTTTTTAAATTCTTTTCTACTTACTAATATTTTTTCAATTGCTCTATAATATTTTTTATAATCCAATCAGGCGTTGATGCTCCAGCGGTTACTCCGCAAAGTTTTTTCCCTTCAAACCATTCTTTCTTTAAATCATTTTCATCTTCGACAAGATAACTTTCTACATTTTCTTCACATATTGAATAAAGTTGTTTTGTATTAGATGATGTTTTCCCACCAATAACAATCATTACATCGACCTCTTTTGAAAGTGCTCTTGCTGCATCTTGGTTTTCAAATGTTGCATCGCAAATAGTATTAAAAACACAAACTATTTTATGTCTTAAAATAAGATAATTTACAATTTGAAGGTATTCCTCTTTTTTCTTTGTTGTTTGTGCAACAGTAGCAAACTTCTCGTTATGCTTAAATACTATCTTCTCAAGCTCTTCAATATTTGCTACAACCGTAACATTATCATCCCCATAACTCATAACACCTTTTACTTCAGGATGGTCAATATCTCCAAAAATAATAATATGATAATTTTCTGCTGTCATTTTTTTTACAATTTGTTGAGGAGTAGTTACAAATGGGCAAGTTGCGTTGATAATTTCTACATTTTTTGATTTAAGCTCTTTACGGTCATTTCTTGGTATTCCATGAGTTCGAATAATAACAGTATCACCCTCTTTTACCTCATCTATAGATTCATAAAGACCAATATTAAAATCATCTTTAAGACGATTTATTTCACTTTTATTATGAATAAGTGGACCCATTGTCGCAGCATTTTTATGTGTTTCTGCAATTTCAATAGCTCTTTTTACACCAAAACAAAATCCATAAGAAGAGGCTAATTTAACTTCCATATTAATCCTTTAAAAGTTCCAAAATTTCTACAAAATTCGGGAAAGATGTATCAATACATGCCGTATCTTCAATATCCATTCCACACAACAATCCAGCAATTGCAAAACTCATAGCAATTCTATGATCACCATTTGAGTTGATAGTTGCTTTTTTTAAACCTTTTCCACCAAAAATTTTATATCCATCTTCATATTCTTCAAAATCCACTCCACAAAGAGCAAGATTATTTACAACCGAAGATATTCTATCACTCTCTTTCACTCGAAGTTCTTTTGCATTTCTCACATAACTTTCACCACTCGCAACTGCCATAGCTATACTAAGAGCAGGTAGTTCATCTATAAGCCAAGCTATATTTTCACTCACTTCAACCCCTTGTAAAGAAGCATATTCTACTACTATATCACCAATTGGTTCATAAAGATTTTCTTGTTCAATATAAGTGATTTTTGCACCCATTTTTTCTAAAATTTTGTATGCTTCAATTCGTGTAGGATTTAAAGTAATATTTTTTAGAGTTATCTTACTATTTGGGATAATTGCTGCAGCAACCGCAAAGAAGAAAGCACTCGAAGGATCAGCAGGTACTGTAAGATTTAGAGGATTTAAAGGGGAGGTTAATGGATTTATCTCAATCCAACCATCTTCATTTGTAATAATCTTAGCGCCCATTCCATTTAACATTCTTTCAGTATGATCACGACTCAGCAAATCTTCTTTATAATAACTTTTTTCATCCCCTTTGATACCTGCTAAAATAAGAGCAGATTTAACTTGTGCTGAATCAATTGGTGAATGATACTTAAATGATTTAAGCTTTCCTCCTCTTATATGTAAAGGAGCTTTATTTCCATCTTCTCTTCCATCTATTTTTGCCCCGATACTTCTAAGTGGATCAGTTACCCTTTTCATAGGTCTACTTCGTAGATATTTATCTCCAGTTAAAACAAAACTTCCATCAATACCAGCTAATAATCCAGCATAAAGTCTCATTCCAGTTCCAGCATTTCCACAGTCTAAAATATCACTTGGTTCTTTTAGTTCTTTTGGAGGAGTAATTTTTATTGTCTCTCCATCATCCTCTATCATAGCTCCAAGAAGAGCAGCAATTTTAAGTGAATCCATAGTGTCCTCACCTCGTAGAAAATTCTTAATATAAGATGGTTTATCACTCAAAAGGCTAAACATAGCACATCTATGAGATATAGATTTATCACTTGCGATATTATCAACTACTACTCCAAAAGATTTATCTAATTTTGTAATTTTTAATTCTTTTACACTCATATTTTGCTCCAAATATTATCTAAGGGTTATATGTAATTTCTCATTTAAATTACTTAATATTACATTCATAATTGATGTTATATCTTCTTCATCTAACGTTTTTGTCATTGATTGTAATATAAATTTAATTGTTAAACTTTCATTATTTCCAAGCTCTTCATCACTATAGATATCAATAATCGCATGACTTTTAATCTCTTCAATATTAAGCATATTAATTACTTTTACAATCTCTTTATATGATAAATCTTTTGGAACAATGATACTTAAATCTCTTTTTGAAGCTTGAAATTTTGATATTTCACTAGCTGTTATCAATTCATTATTTATCATTTCAAGATCAATCTGTGCTATAAATGTTGCTTCGTTAATATCAAAATCTTTAGCGACTGCTGGATGTAATTTACTTAAATATCCTATGTTTTTTCCATTTTGTATAATATTTGCTGATTGATATGGGTGTAAAAATCTATTGTCAATTTCATCTCTTTCTTCTAGTTCAAATGATCCTATACAATTTGAAACTTTAGTTGCGAATTCAAAAAGATTCATACTCTTTGGTTTTCCACTATTTCCAAGAGATTCTTCCTCTTTATAACCACTCCATGTAAATGCTAGTTTTTTAGATTCTTCCCTATTTAGATCAAAAATTGTCCCTATTTCAAAAAGAGCAATTGCCTTAAATCCACTTTTTTGGTTTCTACTCACACCTTCAATAAGATTTAAAAGTAATGTAGTTCTAAAAGTATTTAAGTCCGATGTAATTGGATTTAAAATATCAAGCTCATCTTTTACTGTTTGAAAATTATATTTCTCTAATAATTCTCTTGAACTAAATGCATAAGTAGTTGTTTCAAAAAAACCATTTGATATAGCAGCATTTCTTATTTTATTTCGTTTTATAAATTCTTGTGAAATTATATTTGTTCTATTAGCTTCATCGATTAATAAAGGTTTTGATTGGATATTATCAATTCCAACCATCCTTACAATCTCTTCAGCAATGTCTGCAATATTAACGATATCATGTCTTTCATATGGTATTTTAAAAGTTATAATCTCATGATTCGTACCTTTTTTTTCAACAAATCCTAATGAAGTCAAAATATTCTCAATTATTTTTTCATCAATCTTTTGTCCTATTATCTTACGGACTACCTTTAGATTTACATCGATGAGTCTTTCTTCTAATTCTCTTGAAAAATTAAGCTCTCCCTTATATATTTTTGCACCAAATTTTGATAAAAAAGATGTAAAGCAATTGATTCCAAGCCCTAAATTTGGGTTAGTTCCTCTTGTACTTTTATAATATAAATCCCCTGTTTTTTGTTTTGTATTGAAAACTTTTTGTGCCAATGCACTTGGTTCAGTATAAGAAGCCTCGATAATTATTACATTATCCACTATAGGGATATAATTAGCTTCTATCCCTACTATACTTAATGGTAGATTTCCACTCACTTGGGTAAAACCATTTTCATTATCATCAATTTTTAAATGTATTTTATCCTCTCCAGTAAGCATAGCAGATTTTGTATAGATATTTAAAGCTATTCCAGTTTGATGATTAATATATACACATGCATTTTCTATATCACTATTTTTTACTATATTTAATATTGCAATTCTGTATTTATAAAGTACAGGAAGAGAAAATTCTTCTATATCAATTACTTTAAACATTAAATTAGTATCAGTTTTTGCCAAATACTCTATTTCTAAAATTCTTCCAATAGCTCCAGCATGCTCACTATTCAAAAATTCCATCTCTTTTAAAGGAAGTGAAAAATATGCTGATAACTCTCTCGTAATTCCTAAAATATTTAGACAATCACCTCTATTTGGAGTTAGTTCAATTTCAATAATATCATCATTTAAAAATTTATAATTTGATAATTCTGCTCCAAGGATTAACTCGCCAATAGAATTATCAAGCGATAAGATTCCATCATTTATCTTAGGAAGTCCTATCTCTGTACTGCTACAAATCATTCCATTTGATGCTATTCCTCTCAAAACTGAAGGTTTAATTAAAAAATCTTCTCCAAGCTTTGTACCAATAGTAGCAACAGGAACATATTGTCCTTGTGCAACATTTTTAGCTCCACAAACAATTTGAACAGTTTCGTATCCAAGATTTACTTGACAGATACTTAATTTATCTGCATCTGGATGCTTTTCACAAACTTCAACGAAACCTATTTTTATCCCTTGTGGTATAGTTGTTTTAGAAACACTATCCACTTCCAATCCTATTTCATTAAAAGCTTTACAAATGTTTTCTGTTGAGATATTTGAAATATCAATAAATTCGTTTATCCATTCTCTTGTAACTATCATTTAAATTGTCCTAATAATCTAATATCGCTTTCAAAAAGGCTTCTTAAATCCCCTATTTTATGAATAAGCATAGCAAATCTTTCTACCCCCAAACCAAATGCATATCCACTAACATCTTTATATCCAACTGCTTTAAATACATTTATATCAACGATTCCACAACCAAGAACTTCTAGCCATCCCGTTTGTGAACAAACTCGACAACCTTCCCCTTTGCAAAAGACGCAAGAGATATCAACTTCACTTGATGGCTCTGTAAATGGGAAGAATGATGGTCTAAATCTAACTTCAACATCTCCAAACATATGTTTTAAAAATTCAACCATTACATGTTTCAAATTTGCAAATGATATATCGTCTCCATTAACCACAACTAATCCTTCTACTTGATGGAACATTGGTGTATGAGTAATATCAAAATCTTTTCTAAAAACACTTCCAGGAGCTATCATTCGAATTGGAGGTTTACTTGCAAGCATTGTTCTGATTTGAACAGGACTTGTATGAGTTCTTAAAACTTTTCCATCTTTTGTATAAAACGTATCTTGCATATCTCTTGCAGGATGATATGCTGGAAGATTTAGAGCTTCAAAATTATAAAAATCATCTTCAACTAAAGGCCCATCTTCAACACTAAAATTCATATTTTGAAAATAAGTTATAATTCTATCCATTGTGAACTGCACTGGATGCATCGAACCTATCTGAGGATTTGCAACAAATTTTGTAACATCAATTTTCTCATTTTTAAGTTGCTTCTCAAGAGCATCAACCATGAGAATTGTTTTTTTATTTTCCAATGTTTCTGTTAAAAGTGTTTTTGTAATATTAAGATGTTGTGCGAACTCTTTTTTTTCTTCATTTGGAACATCTTTCATTTTAGCAAACTCTAAAGTCAGATACCCTTTTTTTCCAAAGATATCAATTCTTAAATTTTCTAATTCTTCTAACGATTTTATATTTTCAATTTTTTCAAGCCAATTTGTATTCAAGTACTCTCCTAAATAATCACTTAATAATGGTGGATTGTACTTAAATATTAATTATACTTTGGTTATACTGATACAACTTGAATATATAGGAGATGAAATCATGTGTATCTTTTGTAAAATTATACGAAAAGAAATTCCAAATAAAACTATCTTGGAGGATGATAATTTTTTAGCATTCGAAGATATAAATCCACAAGCAAAAGTTCATATTTTAATAATACCAAAAACTCATTTCGATAGTTTTAATACTATAACTCCAAAAATTATGGGGGAGATGACAACATTTATTCAAAAAGTTGCATCAATTACCGAAGTGAGCCATAGTGGATATAGACTTATCACAAATATTGGTGACAATGGTGGACAAGAGGTAAAACATATTCATTTTCATCTTCTTGGTGGTGAGAAACTTGGTGGAATTTTATAATCTTATCGAAGATGATGATGTAAAAAAGGGTAGATGAACTCATCTACCCTTTTTTACTTAAATCATTGAATCACTATTAATTAAGATGCAAAACTTCCCAAGGACATAAGTCTAGCATAACGCCTCTCATATCTTTCTTCAGCTGATAATTTATTTATCTCTTCTACTTGAGATAAAAAATATTCTTTAAGTGCCTGAATAGCTTTTTCTTTTTCTCTATGTGCACCTATCATAGGTTCATCAATAATATCATCTATTAATTTGTACTCTCTCAAATCATTTGCAGTAATTTTAAGTGCATTTGTCGCTGTCTCAACCATAGCTTGATCTTTCCATAAGATACTTGCACAACCCTCTGGAGAAATAACACTATAAACACTATATCTCATCATTGCTAATCTATCGCCAATAGAAATAGCAAGTGCTCCACCACTTCCACCTTCGCCAATTACAACTGAAATAATTACAGTATTTGTATCGCTAAGTTCAAATAAATTTCTAGCGATCGCTTCACTTTGACTTCTCTCTTCTGCACCAATCCCAGGATATGCACCTGGAGTATCAACCAAAAATAAAATAGGCAACTGAAATTTTTCTGCTAATTTAACAGCTCGAAGTGCCTTTCTATACCCTTCAGGATTTGGCATACCAAAATTTCTTTTGATCTTGTTTTTAACACCTCTCCCCTTTTGCTCCCCAATCACGACACATTTTTGAGTTCCAATATATCCTATGTAACACACAATCGCTTGATCATCAGCAAGATGTCTATCCCCATGTATTTCATATGGATCAATCATCAATCCCCTAACATAATCCAAAGCATACGGACGATCTGGATGACGTGCAAGTTTTAACTTTTGAAAATCTGTAAGATTTGAGTATATTTTTTCAATCTCCTCAGCCAATTTGCCTTCTAAAATAGTAACCGCATACTCATCTGCTTTTGTTTTGGCAATTATAATCTCATCTTCAATTTGCTTTATACTTTCTTCAAAATCTAAATATATTGCCATTTAATATCCTATTTTGAATATTTTTTCATAATAACAACACCATTGGTTCCACCAAAACCAAAAGAGTTGCTCATTACTATATTAAGTTCTGCTTTTCTTGCTACATTTGGAACATAATCAAGATCACAATTTTCATCTGATTCTATTTGATTGATAGTTGGAGGTATAATTCCTTCTTCCATTGCTTTAATTGCAATAATCGCTTCTAAAGCTCC
The DNA here is from genome assembly GCA_020719775.1 of Desulfosporosinus sp. Taxonomy (GTDB): domain Bacteria; phylum Campylobacterota; class Campylobacteria; order Campylobacterales; family Arcobacteraceae; genus CAIJNA01. The sequence goes on from DYPS01000014.1 coordinate 10,946, forward strand.
TGCAGCTCCTAAACAATGTCCAATTTGTCCTTTTGTTGAAGTTACAGGTGGACAATTTTCTACTCCACCAAACAACTCTTTTAATGCAGCTGTTTCATTTTTATCATTTACTGGTGTACTTGTACCATGTGCATTAACATAATCAATTTTTAATTCTCCACCATTATTTCTTTTTGCCATAGCATATGCCGCTTTCATAGCTCGTAAAGGTCCGTCCATAGTAGGAGTTGTAATATGATTTGCATCCCCACTTTCTCCAAACCCTATCACTTCTGCATAAATCTTAGCCCCTCTTGCAAGTGCCGAATCTAAAGTTTCCAACACCAATGCTCCAGCACCCTCACCCATTACAAATCCATCTCTATTTTTATCAAATGGTCTTGAAGCTGTTTTTGGATCATCATTTCTTGTACTTAATGCTTTCATTGCAGCAAATCCACCAACACCAGCACCACAAATAGCACTTTCAGCTCCAACAATTAACATTTTATCAGCTCCACCTAAAGCGATAGTTTTATATCCATCTGCAATAGCATGAGTTCCCGCTGCACAAGCAGTTACAGCTGAAATATTTGGACCTTTTAAATTATGTTGAATTGTGATAAATCCACCAAGCATATTTACTAAAGCTGATGGGATAAAAAATGGAGAGATCTTTGAAGGACCTCTCGTATCACAAATAACAGAGTTTTTTTCAATATTTGGTAGCCCACCAATCCCAGAAGCAGCAACTATTCCAAAACTATCTGCGATATCATCACTTACTTTATTATCTGTTATAAGTCCAGCATCATTCATAGCCTCTTGTGCCGCATGAATTCCAAGATGAATAAATCTATCTGCTTTTTTTGATTCTTTTTTCCCTAAAATGATATCTGGATCAAAGTTTTTAACCTCTCCAGCAATTTGTGCACCAAATGCAGATGCATCAAAAAGAGTTATTGTATCGATTCCACATTCACCATTTACTATAGCTTTAAACGATTCTTCAACATTCGATCCTAGCGAATTTATCATCCCTAAACCAGTTACTACTACTCTTTTCATTATTATCAGCACTCCATTTTATTGTATGTTTTTTATAAATTACCAAAATATTAAAAGATAACACTTAAGTAATTTATTTTGAAAGTTAAAATATAGAAGCAAAATGCCCCTATATTATTAGAATTATTTGTGTTCGTTGATGTAGTTTAATGCATCAGCAACAGTTAATATTTTTTCAGCTGCTTCATCTGGAATTTCAATATCAAATTCTTCTTCTAATGCCATTACAAGCTCAACAACATCTAATGAATCAGCACCTAAATCTTCAATAAATTTTGAATCTTCTTTGATATTTGCGATATCACAATCTAATTGCTCAGCTACTACTGCTTTGATTTTTTCTAACATTTTTTTTCCTTTTTTAAATAAGTTCCACAAAATTATACCAAATATACTTAAAATTTACCAAAAATTATGTATAAAGTCCACCATTTACCTTTAATATTTCCCCTGTAATATAGCTAGAATGATCACTTAAAAGAAATGCAACCGCATCTGCAACCTCTTTTGCTTCACCAAATCTACCAAGTGGAATATTTTTTTCATAATTCTCTTTTACTTCAGATTTTAACTCATCTGTCATATCAGTTCTGATAAATCCTGGAGTTACTGCATTAAATCTTATCCCTCTTGCGCTTCCCTCTTTTGCAAAAGCTTTTGTCATAGTATTGACTCCACCTTTTGAAGCAGAATAGTTTGTTTGCCCTGGATTTCCCATCTCTCCAACGATTGATGAGATATTAACAACTGATCCAAATCTTTTTTTACTCATTGTTTTTAAAGCATCTCTACAACCTATAAATGCTGATTTGAGGTTTGCATTGATTACATCATCAAAATCTTCAACTGACATTCTAATAGCCAATTTATCTTTTGTAATTCCTGCATTGTTTACAAGATATGATAATTCACCATCAGAATCCACTATCGTTTTGATCATCTCTGCCCAATCGGCTTCGATTGAAACATCTCCTTTAATAACCGCTGCATTTCCACCCTCTGCTTCTATAGCATCTTTTACGGCATCTGCAAGTTCTGGTTTACTTCTATAATTTATCCATACTTTTAATCCATAAGTTGCCAACACTTTTGCAACTTCTGCACCAATCCCTTTACTAGCACCTGTAACTAATACATTTCTTCCACTAAATTTCATATACTTTACCCCTTTTAATCAATATATCTTTTTGTTAAATCACCATAATTTTCAATTCTTCTATCTCTTAAAAATGGCCACCATCTTCTTACATTTTCACTTCGCTTCATATCAAGTTCACAATAAAGGATCTCCTCTTTATCTTCACTTCCCTTTGCAAGCAATTCCCCTTGTGGTCCAAAGATAAAACTATTTCCCCAAAACTTTGTTCCAGCTAATACTCCACTATCATCATATTCAAAACCTACACGATTTACAGTTAAAACAGGTAAACCATTTGCAACACTATGCCCTCTTTGTACCGCTATCCAAGCATCTCGTTGTCTTTGTTTTTCATCTTCTGCATCAGCTTCAAACCAACCAATCGCTGTAGGATAGATCAACATCTCAGCACCCCTTAAAGCCATAAGTCTTGCGGCCTCTGGATACCATTGATCCCAGCACACCAAAACTCCAAGTTTTCCTATACTTGTTTGTATAGGTTCAAACCCCATATCTCCAGGCGTAAAATAAAACTTTTCATAATACCCAGGATCATCAGGGATATGCATTTTTCGATACTTTCCTGCGACTGTTCCATCTTTTTCAAATACAACTGCAGTGTTGTGATAAAGTCCAGCTGCCCTTTTTTCAAACAATGAAGTAACCAAAACTACACTATTTTTTTTGGCAACTTTCCCCCAAAATTCTATATCATCTTCCCATGAAAGTGCCAAATCAAAAGCATCCACACTCTCATTTTGACAAAAATAATAAGTTTGGTGTAGCTCTTGCAAAACTACAAGTTCACTTCCATTTTGACTTGCATCTTCTATCATAGAGATTGTTTGTTTAATTGTTTCCTCTTTAGACCCGTGATATTGTTGCTGAATCATTGCTACTTTCATTTCTATTCTCCTTTTGCTAGTTTTCTAGGAAACTTTTCGCTTCGCGAAACCGCATTTGCTAGTTTTGGTTTGGGATATTGCATCGTTACACAGTGTAAACTTCCATGTTGTTTTATAAGGGTAGAACAATCTATCCCTATGATATCTCTTTTGGGAAATGCTTTTTTAAATATCTCCAAAGCCAACTCATCATTTTTATCTTTATAAGTTGGAACCAACACTGCTCCATTGATAATAAGAAAATTTGCATAAGTCGCTGGAAGTTTATCCTCTCCATCATATTTTGCTTCGATATGAGGTAGTCCTATTAATTTATATTTTCTTCCATGTAAATTCGTGAAATTTTGAAGCTCTTTTTCCATAAGTTTTAGTTGTTCATAATTGGAATCACTTCTATCATCGCACATTTGATATATAATCGTATCGTTACTTACAAGTCTTGCAATTGTATCAATATGACTATCTGTATCATCACCTTCAAGTGCTCCACTATTTAGCCATAATACTTTTTTGGCCCCAAGATTTTCAATAAGTTTTTGTTCAATCATTTTTTGTGAAAGTTTAGGATTTCGATTCTTTTCCATCAAACATTCAGTAGTTGTAAGGATAATTCCCTCTCCATCACTTTCGATACTTCCACCCTCAAGGACCATTTTTACAGCTTTATGTTTATACGATTTTAAGAACCCTTTATGTTTGAGTTGCATTGTTATTAAATCGTCTTTTTTATAAGCAAACTTTTTGCCCCAAGCATTATATTTAAAATCAAGTACAGTTGAAACTCCATCAACCTCAACAGTAATACCACCAAAATCCCTACTCCAAGTATCATCGCTATCAATTCTCACAAATAACAAATTCTTTTTCGATTGAAATAATGATTTCACAAAAGTGATATTTTTTGCAATTATCAAACATTTTTGGTATTTTCGCACAGCATTTGCGATATTTACAAAATTTTCTATCGCATCATCAAGATACTCGCTCCAATCAGTATCAACATGAGGAAAAGTCAGTTGAACAAACTCTTGTGGTTCCCATTCAGCAGGTAATCGTACACTTTTATTATTCATAATTAAACTCCTCTTTTATTATTCCAAACTCTAATATGAAGCCTATCTGAGTATTTAAACCCTTTTTTTATTGCTAATTCAATCACACTTGCACTATTTTTATCTATTACTTCTGCTGTATCTCCAAGCGGCATCAGATAGACTTCACAAGAAGGGATTTGAACCAAAATATCATCTATCTCTTGTATAGCATTTTCCAAAGAATCTAAGCTAACTACAAATTTCAAATAGCTCTCGTCGACAGAATTGATAATATGAGATAACGTTTTGATGTTCACCCGCTTACTAAGGCTTTCCCCACTGTTGCTTAGTTTTACACTCATAGAAAAAAGGAGTTTTTTTTGCCACTCCTCTTTTAATTCTATATCAATACTCCCGTTTGTCTCAATGGTAAGATGATAACCAGCTTCTACATAGTGTTTCATAAACTTTTGAAACTCTGTATCATTCCAATATAAAAGTGGCTCACCACCCGTTAGGACAATATCCACTTTGTAGTCCGGAAGTAACTTATCAACCTCCTCTATCAAAGACTTTGCTGTTGTATATTTTTGCCACTCATCTCTAAAAGCGATATCACTTGCATAAAAACTATCACAACTGCATTTTTTAATTCCACTTGGTGTTTCATACTCAACTTCAAAACCAGCACAAGTCATATTACACTTTCCAAATCTTACAAAAACACTAGGATTTCCTACTCTTTTCCCTTCTCCTTGGATAGTTGGTCCAAAGATTTCATTTACTTCAAGCATAAACTGTACTTCTACTTTTTGGTGTTTCAAAATATTCCAAATGGGAAACAGTTACACCAATCTTTGCCATCTTTTTTTGAACAATTTTCAAAAGCCAAGCTGATAAATTTTCACTTGTAGGGACAAAATCAACTATAATGTAACTTTCGTAAAGTTCTTGTATATGAAGAGGTTCCCCTTGCAAGATGCTCAAATCAGGTATCATAAAATCTTGTTCCATTAAATGAAAAGCTTTATTATCTTTGTAGTGGGGAAGTAGTGTAGAAAAAATTGGGTCGTTGATGTCGATGATAAATTTATGGTCAATCGTATCATCTAAAAACTTTTTAAACCAATTAAGATGTTTAAAGTCTGTAACCATTCCATTGTGAAGTTCGTCACTTTCAAGGTGGACGATGATTTTCCCTTGATGCCCATGTAAATGACGACACATCAGGCAATCATCAAGTGCATATTCTTTGTTAAGTTCTTGTGACCAAACACGATGCCCATAACAAAAATCAAATTGTTTACTTATATTCCATTTCATTCGCGGATTCTAACATAGAGTTGATAAAACTATTCGGTTGGAACCAAAGAGGAGAATAATATTTCAAAGGTAGATCCCTCATTTTGAATACTTTGAATATTTAACCTAAAGTTATGCTGAGCAACAATATTTGAAACAAGTGATAATCCAACACCTAAAGAGTTATTCCATCCATTTGTTGAAACTCTATAAAATTTTTTTGTGATTCTTTCAATATCTTGTTGAGCAATCCCTATTCCAGTATCTCTTACACTGATTTTGTCATGACTTAATTTCACATAAACTCTATCTTGAGAATATTTCAAAGCATTTTCTATTAAATTAATAATAGCTATTCCAAATAAAGTTTCATCAACTTCCTTCACAATATCTTCACTTTCAAAAATAATTTCTCTATTTGGATAACTTTCTTGAGCATCTTCTATTTGGTTTTGAATCAATACTTGTAGATGGATCAATCTCATTTTATTCTCCATTTTTCCATCTTCAAGTCTTATAGTAAGCCTCATTCTATCTATCATAGTTGTCATTTTTTGGCTACTGGCTGCAATTTTTACTAAAAATTTTTCTCGAATTTTTGGATTTATATCTTGATCATCAAGTAAAGTTTGTGCATATCCACTAATTACAGCGATTGGATTTTTGAATTCATGACTAATTGCACTTATGATGTCATCTTTTTGCCTATTTGAAAGTTTAAGTTTGGCTGTATGTTTTGCTTTTTGTTTGTTTTGTTTTGAAAGCGATTCTGAAACATCTGTAAGGAGTTTTGTAATATTATAAAATTCGGAAGAATATTTGGATTCAATTATATCTGCTCGTTTTTGTTTTGTTAAGTTTTTCAAAAATAATAATATTTTTACGATTTCATCTTCTATTTTTGTATTAATCTTTAAAGTTACAAAAAAAGAAATTATAAGGAAAAAAATAAAGAGTCCACCTATTTCTATACCCATAACAAAAAATTCTTTATTTATTTTATCCAAATCTCTAGCTATTCTAAGATAGAAAATCTCCCCATTGATTGTTGTCTTTTTCGCTACATATAAAAAGTTTTTATGTAAAGTATCACTATATCTTACACTACTACCATATCCATTGAATTTAGCCTGAATGATCTCGGCTCTTGTAAGATGATTTTCAAGAAGTGCTTTATCTTTGTCGCTTTCAGCTATAACTTCCCCATCTTTATTAATAATTGTGATTCTAAGTTGAAGAACTTTTTTTATCTCATTAACTTTTTCATCAATATCATTAATATTTTTAAGATTTAAACTCAAAAAATCTATATTACTTAACAAACTTAGTCTGCTATGTTCTATAAATGTTTCTTTGAGTAAAAAATAAGATAATATCCCAAGGAATAAATAAAATCCTAAAAATATTAATAAAAAATTCCGAAGGAAAATAGTATGGAGTTTTAACAAAAGATCTCTTTTAATACTTAGTTGGTTTGCAAAGTTGAGAACATATATCCTTCGCTTCTTATAGATTTGATATAGTCTTTTTCACCAGTTGGATCAATTTTTCCCTTAAGTCTTTTAATGGCAACATTGACAGTTTTTTGTTTAGTTTCACTATTGTCACCCCAAACACTTTCCAAAAGAGAATCTCGAGAGAGCAATAGATCTTGATTTTTGATAAGCTCAAGAAGTAAATCATGTTCAAGAGGGGTAAGGTCTATCATTTCATCATTAATATAAAATTTTTTGACATTTGCTTTGTAGATAATATCTCTAGCTTTTATAACATCCATCTCACCAATAGTTCTTTTTAAAACCGCTTTTACCCTTGCACGAAGCACATCAAGATTAAAAGGCTTGGTGATATAATCATCCGCCCCTCTTTTAAATCCTTCAACGATATCATCATCACTATCTTTAGCTGTTAAATAGATGACAGGTTGAGTATACCCTTTTTTTCGAATTGATTCTACAAATAAGCTACCTTCCATATTTGGAAGGTTTCTATCCATCAGTATCAAATTGATATTTTCCTCATCAAGAATTTGTTCAACTTTTAAAGTATCGAGGCAACCTATCACATCATAACCATCTTTTTCCAAGGTATATTCTATTAATTCTAGAATATCCCCATCATCCTCAACCGCTAATATAGTATACATTTAATTCATCTCTTTATCTTAATTATGGAGTGCTCCACCCTGTCTTGCATACAATAACAATGATGCAATACTCAGTGCACGATCAGCAATCTTCTCGCTTCTTCGTAATACACTTAACATCGTATGATATTTTACATATCCTTCATCATTGCTAAATCCTTTTAATAGATGAGCCTCCAGTATTTCATATAGATCATCTGTTTTATTCTCAGATATCAAAGCATTTTGAAAATTTTCTTGAGCTTCATCAACACAATCTATATTCAACATTTTAGCTGCATATTTTAAGCTTTCAATTGTTGATTTTTGCATAGGTAAAGCAAATTCATTAATAGCTTTAATATCAGTTTGAAAACATACATCACTAAATCCAGAAATAAAATTTCTAGTACTTGAAGATGCTCTCAGAAGCTCATTTGTAATCTTTAAAAATGCAATCAATTCTCTTAAATCTTTTGCTTCTGGCGTATGAAGCGCTAAAGTCGTTACTATTTCTTTATCAATATCATTTGTTTTAAGAGCTACATTTTTAATAAACTGTTTAGCCTCATCAAATGTATCTTTATTACAATCTTTCAATGCATCATAAATTTTCTCATTTGCACTGATTATTCCATTCATAACATCTATCACTTGCCCTCTGATTAGTTCTAATTTTTCTTCATATTTTGATAGCATCACCCAAATCTCCCTGTAATATAATCTTCTGTTTTTTGCTCTTTTGGATTAACAAATATTTTTTCTGTTTCGTTAAATTCTATTAAATCTCCAAGATGAAAAAATGCTGTATAATCAGCAACTCTTGCCGCTTGTTGCATATTGTGTGTCACAACAACTATCGTAAACTTTTCTTTTAATTCAAGCATAAGATTTTCAATTATTTGTGTACTAATTGGATCAAGTGCTGAAGTTGGTTCATCCATCAAGATTACATCAGGCTTAACAGCAATTGCTCTAGCGATACACAATCTTTGTTGCTGTCCACCTGAAAGTGCTGTTCCTGGATCTCTTAACTTATCTTTTACCTCATTCCAAAGTCCAGCACTTTTTAAAGATTCTTCAACAAGCTCATCACACTCTTTACCTTTTTTTACTATTCCATGTTTTAAAGGTGCATAAGCAACATTTTCATAAATTGATTTTGGAAATGGATTTGGTTGTTGGAATACCATCCCTATTTTTTTTCTTACACTTACTTCATCTACATCTGCATCATAGATATTTTTACCATCTATAATAACTTCACCCTCAACTCTAGCACTTGATATTAAATCATTCATTCGATTTAAACATCTTAAATATGTTGATTTTCCACACCCAGATGGTCCAATAAATGCTGTAATTTTATTTTCATAGATATTCAAATCTATCCCATTTAATGCTTGTTTCTCTCCATACCACAATCTAAGGTTTTTAGAGATTATTTTTGGTTTTAATTCTTCCATCTTTTTATTTTCCTTTATTTACCACTTAATTTCATATTTTTTTCTAAAATATATCGCTACTGCATTCATACTAAGAAGTACTCCAAGAAGCACCATAATAGCTCCACTTACTCTTTCTATATAAGCACCCTCAGGCATTCCAGCCCATGTAAATATTTGAGCAGGCATAACAGTCGCTGCCTCTAAAAATCCACTAGGAGCATCGGGTGAAAATACAACCATTCCTACGAAGATAAGTGGTGCCGTTTCCCCCATAGCTCTTGCCATTCCGATAATTGAGCCTGTTAAAATACCAGGCATCCCAAGTGGCAAGACATGATCTTTTACTACTTGCCATTTTGTAAGTCCAAGTCCATATCCAGCTTGTCTAATACTAGCAGGAACACTTCGTAAAGCCATTCTTGAACTAACTATGATTACAGGAAATGTCATTAAAGATAAAGTAAGTCCTCCAACAAGTGCGGAACTTCTTGGCATTCCAAAAAAGTTAATAAATATAGCCAGTCCCAAAAGTCCAAAAAGAATAGAAGGAACTGCTGCAAGATTGTTAATATTTATCTCTATGATACTTGAGAGTTTATTATCAGGAGCAAACTCTTCAAGATAAATAGCTGTCATAACTCCAATAGGAAACGCAACTGCCATACAAACTAAAATAGTCATGATTGAACCTATAACAGATGAATAAAAACCACTATTTTCTGGGATCTTCGAATCACCTGTTTGTAAAAATATCCAGTTAAATCGAAGCTCTACTTTACCAAGTGCTTGTAATTCATTTAATGTTGCTATCTCATCATCACTTAAAGTAGTGTGATGACCTTTAAGATATTGATCCACTTCATCATCAGCTAAAACCCATTCATTTACAGTTTTTCCCATAAGAGATGGATTTGCCTCAGCATTTTTTGGCATATCTCTAAACCAAGCACGGCTTACAAGTGTTTCATATTTTTCCTCAACAGCATAGATACTATCCGCTACAGTCTCTTTATTATATGTCATAGGGAGTTCTACATAAGCTTGTTTAAATGAAGGTATCCCTTTTGTTATAATATCACTAAAAAATATAAATAAAAATAATACAGAAAATACTAAAGCTGAAAAACTTATAGTTCTAAATATCTTATCTTGAATATGTCTTTTTGTAAGTGATGGGTCATAAAAAGGATTATCATGTTTATGATGTTTTATTGTTTCATTTTGATTTTTCATAGATTACTCGATTTATATTTTTCTTTAAAAACTTTAATTGTATAAACACTCACAACATTTAAAATCAGTGTTACAATAAAAAGGACAAGTCCAAGGGCAAAAGCACTTAAAGTTTCAGGTGTTCCAAAAGCATGATCTCCTGTTAGAGCATCAACGATTCTAACAGTTACTGTTGTCATATCTTCTAGTGGATTCCAGCTTAAATTTGCTCTTACACCTGCAGCCATTACAACTATCATCGTTTCACCAATCGCTCTTGAAATACCAAGAAGTACCGCTGAAATTATCCCTGGCATCGCTGCAGGAAGAATAATAAACTTAATAGTTTCACTTTTTGTCATCCCAAGGGCAAGAGACCCTGTCCTCATATTACCAGGAACACTTGAAATTACATCATCGCTAAGAGATGCAATAATAGGAATAATCATAATCCCCATCACTACTCCACATGCAAGGGCATTATTAAACGATGCCTCCATCCCAAAGTATCCAAATACTTCAACAAAAAATGGAGCAACAGTGATAGCTGCAAAAAATCCATATACAACTGTTGGAATACCTGCAAGTGTTTCAAGTAATGGTTTTGCTATATCTCTTGTTTTGCTTGAAGCATACTCAGCTAAATAAACAGCACTATAAACTCCAATAGGAACAGCGACCAAAAGTGCTATCGCTGTAATCATAAAAGTACCTGTAAAAATAGGCACTGCACCATATTTAGCACCCTCTACTCCAGGAGACCACTCAGTCCCTGTGATAAAGTACCAAAAACTCTCCATCTTAAAAAATTCAATTGCCTCAAATAAAATCGAAAAAAGTATTCCGAAAGTAGTAAATATAGTAAAAGCTGTCGCCGCGATGAGGACAGATTTTACTATAAATTCTTTTCTCTTATTTGATTGCAATGTACTTGAAAATGTTTCCATTATTACTCCAATAAAAAAAAGGGGAGGGCCTCCCCTTCCCCTTGTATTTTTCGTATTTATACGATTATTTTGATTTTAAATCAGCCAAAGTAAGTTGTTTTTTCTCTAAAGCATTTTTAATTGCTGCTGCTCTTGAAACTTTGTCAGCTGGTACAAGACCAATTCTTTTTAAAGCTCCTCTATCACCAATTTGTTTTTCACTCATAAAAAGTTCTACAAATTTATTAATTGATGGTTTCGCAGCTCTATGGTCATTTTTTACATAGAAAAATAAACTTCTTGAAATAGGGTAAGCACCTGAAGCAATGTTTGCTGGAGTTGGCTCAAATCCATCTATTTTTGCTCCACTTACTTTATTTCCATTTTCTTCTAAGAAGCTATATCCAAAAACACCAATAGCATTTGAATCTTTAGTTAATTTTTGAACGATTAAGTTATCGTTTTCACCACTATCGATATACACACCGTCTTGTCTTACTTTGTTGTACCCTTTTTTAAATCCAGCACCTAAATAAAGATCACTTTTTTCAGTATTGTGTATCATTACCATCTCTTCAAAACTATCTCTTGTCCCTGAAGATTTTGGAGGACCATAAACAGTAATAGCTCTATTTGGTAATTTTGCATCAATTTCAGACCATTTTTTATATGGATTTTTGATTAACGATTTTCCATCCGCACTTGGAACTTGCTCAGCTACCGCTAAAAAGATTTGCTCTCTAGTTAAAGCTAAAGCTGGATTTTTTTTGTTTTGAGCTATCGCTATCCCATCAAATCCAATCATATTTTCAGTAATGTTTGTAACACCATTTTTTGCGCAAGTTTCAAATTCACTTGCTTTCATTCTTCTACTTGCATTAGTAATATCTGCTGATTTGTCATCATTGCTTCCACAAAATATTTTCATACCACCACCAGTACCAGTTGACTCTACGATTGGAGTTGCCATCCCTTTTACTGTTGCACCAAATTCTTCAGCTATTGCTGAAGAGAATGGATACACTGTGCTTGACCCAACTATTCTGATATTATCTTCTGCTACTACACTTGAAGTAAGTGCTAAAACTGCTGCGAATGCTAAAACTGTTTTTTTCATTAATTTCTCCTTGATTTTTTTAAACGTGGTATTTTAGACTAAAAATGGTTACAATAAAGTTACATTCAGGATAATTAAGTTTCAGAATAAGATATAAAAAATATGGTAAAATAATTTTTAAAAATAAAGCCTTATCCAAAATAAGGTACTTTAAAAGGAAGTTGATGGAAAAAAGTTGTGATGCCCCCTCGGGAAATAGGTTTAGTTTTAAATATTTTGTAGATGATTATTGGGATATTATTCTTGGTGTCACTTCTATTTTACTTGCTTTTTATTTTCATAAGTTAGGTTATGGTGAATTTGCTACCTTATGTGCTGCTATTGGAATTGGCTGCTTATCTCTTAGTGTTTCAGAAGTAGCTGAAATACTCTCTTCTAGACTTCAAGAACCTTACGGGAGTCTCGTTTTAACTTTAAGTGCCGTTGTTGTTGAGATTATCCTTTTATATATTATTTTATTGCAAGCTTTTACAAATCCAGAAGTTATCAACACTGTCAAAGGTGGGATTATCTCTGCTGTTATTGTTGATATGAATATTCTTTTAGGAGTTGCTGTTTTTCTAGGAGGTCTTAAATTTACAGAACAAGAACACAATAAAGAGACTTCAAGTACCTACACAACTATCCTTTTTGTGACTGGAATTGCCCTTTTGGTGCCTAGTTTATTAGAAGAAGTGAGTCATTCTAAAGATTCTGTTTATGAAGCTTCGGTTCTCATTTCTATTTTGCTTTTGTTTTTTTATATTATTATTATGATTTTTCAAACAAAAACACATACTCACTTTTTCAAACAAACCGCAAGAAGTAGAATTTTTAGAATAAAAAGAAAGATGGCTCAAAAAAATCATGAGGAAGAAGATGAAGATGAAGATGACTATATTTTTGAAAAGTTTAGTAGTTTTGGACTCATTGCTTCTATTTTTATTTTTATTGCTATTATTGCTTTTGGAGCTGAAATATTTGCAAATGATGGGGTAAAACTTGCCAAAGAATATGGTCTTTCAGCTGGTATCTCAGGGCTTATTATCGCTATAGTTGCAGTAAGTCCAGAGATTATGACAGCAATAAAAGCAGCCAAAAATGATGAGATCCAAAGGGTTGTCAATATCGCTATGGGAGCTTCGACTGTTTCTATCCTTTTAACTGTTCCTATTTTGATGAGCTTGGCATATATGAGTGGGATACGATTTGAACTCAATTTCAATCCGCTAGAGATTGGAGCATTGATTTTAACAATTATTCTTGCTTGGAAAACGACCGATGATGGCCATACAAACTACTTTGAAGGTATAGCACATATGGTGTTTTTCGTCGCTTTTGCTATTATTGCAGTATATTATTAAGAGAAAAATCAACTTTTCCCTTCTTTGTTATCTCAATATTCAAAGCAAGTAGTATGGCTTTAAATCATACTATTTGGATTAAGCTTTAGAAGAACCAAATCAGCAATGATATTTCCAATAAGAGTTAAAAAAGCTCCAATAATAAGTATCCCCATAACAACAGGATAATCATGACTCATAGCACTTTGAAAAAAGAGTAAACCCATTCCATCAATACCAAAAATAGTTTCTAAAATAACACTACCACCTAAAATTCCTGGCAAAGAGAGTCCTAACAATGTGACAATTGTCGGATATAAATTTGGTAAAATATAAAATCTTAAAATAGTATATCGAGACAATCCTCTTGCTTTTGCAAAAAAAATATAATCACTCTTTAAAATCTCTAACGTTAATGAACGAACATAAAGGACAAATGTCCCAATTCCTCCAAAAACTATCACAAAAACAGGAAGGATTAAATGCCAAGCAATATCTGTATATTTTGCAAATCCCTCCAAATTATCATCACTTAAAATACCTGAGAGTGGTAAAATAGGAGATGCAACCGCAAAAATATAAATCCCAATCAAAGCAAGATAAAAAGATGGCATTGAAAAACTTAAAATTGAAAGCTGCTCTATAAATTTATCAAATTTTGAACCATTTTTTAAAGCAGCTGCTATTCCTAAAAAAAGTGAAATTATAAATACAAAAAATATACTTACAATATTAATAACTAAAGTAATTGGTAATCTTTGCATTATTTCATCTTTAACCATTTCACCAGTTGTAAATGAGATACCAAAATCAAGTACCATCAAATTTCCTATCCAAGAAAGAAATTGAATATAAAGTGGCTTATCAAGATTATAGATAGCTTTTAGATGAGCAATTGACTCTTCAGTTATATTTGGATTCAGTTCACCACTTGCAAAAAAACTATTTGGAGCAAGATGTACTACTCCAAAAGAGATAACAGAGATGATAAAAAGCATTATGAAAAGATAAGTAATTTTTTTTATAATTAGACTCATTTTTTTTGCTCATTTACAACGATAGCTATTGCAAAATTACCATCATGAGTGATACTTAGATGGGATTTTTCAATATTATATTTTTTTCTAATATGTTTTTTATATTTTAAAGTTGGTTGCCCAGAGGGAAGTTTTTTTATTTTAATATCATGAAAACCACATTCTTTTCCAATACCTGTACCCAAGGCTTTACTAGCAGCCTCTTTTGCCGCCCAGAATCCAGCATAAGTAGCTGTTTTTGTACCTAATACAATTTCTTTAGGGGAAAGGAATTTACTTAATCCTTTCTCTCCCCAACGATTATAAAGCTTCTCTATTCTACTTATTAGTGTTACATCTATTCCAACCATTTAGTTCTTTCCCTATCAACCATATTCAAAAAAATCATCATACCAAATGATTCCAAAAAATCACTATGAGCTTTCATTATTAGTAATAAAATTTACAATTTTTATCTTATTGAAAAAAATACAGAAATAATTGAAATTCGAAAATTTAGTTATTCAATTTTGAAGCTCATCTAATAATTGAATTGTAATCAAAATGGAATCAAATCGTAATCCTATTGTTACTATTTGATTCTATAATCATTTATGATTTTTTGGTGATCGGTTAGCTTTATAATTGATATAGACAAAAATATATGTTCTAAAAGAGTAATATCTTTTACTCTTTATTGTGGAGAAAAATATGAAAAGAAAAATAATTACAACAGAAAAAAAATATGAAAAAGAGATATCTTTAGCTAGAGCCAATGGCTATGAAGGGGTAATGGTACCACTTGATGTTGACTATGATTTGCACCATATTGAAGATATCAAAGACAAAGAGTATATATACAACATCGCATATGAATATGGTTGGGATAAGTTTCTTTTAATTGTTTTTAAACAAAATTCAAATGTTACTAAAATTATCAATTTAGCACTTGTAGATGCTGCATAGCATTGCTAAAATTCTTGAAGTTTTAAAATTTCCTCATCACTAAATCCTGCTTTTTTGCGAGCTTCAACATTTAGTGATTTATTTGTTTTAAAAGAATCTGGATAAATTTTATTGACGATATCAAAATAATTACAGCTAAAATTCTCTATTTGCATACAGCCATATTTATACCATCGATCCCCTTTTTGCACATGTGCAATCTCCTCTTCTAATATAACTTCCAACACCTCAATTATCTCTTTTGTTTTAGGAATAGACTTTAATTTTTTAATCATAGCTTGATTTGAATCAAGCCCATTTGCTTCCATATATCTTGGAATAAAAGCCATTCTTTGAACCAGTGTCAATGATTTCATACTCGCTTCAAATAATCCTTGATGTACAGGAATATCTCCATATTTCACACCATACTTTTCAAGAAGAGTTGAAATCATCTTAAAATGTCTTATCTCATCACTTGCAACTTCAAGCCAATCTTTATAAAACTGTTCTGGTAAATCTTGAAATCTATAACAAGCATCAAGAGCTAAATCAATCGCACTATATTCAATATGAGCAATTGCATGTAAAAGAGCGATTTTCCCCTCATCTTCATGAAGATTTTTTCGCTGTTTTACTTCGTATGGTTTAACAATTTGGCAAATCTGATGAAATGATGGTTTTTCAAATATTTCAGGTAATTCAAGTGACAAAAAGTCAAGTTGATTTTCTGAAAAGTTTTCAAATAAAGTTTGAAATAATTCAAATTTCAATAAAGGATTTGATTCCGTCAAAGTCTCTTTAACTAAAGAAAAAAAGTTCTTCAATATAATCTCTATTCTTTTTCTTTAGTTATTTTCATCTTCATCATCACTACTCATCATTTCAAAAATCTCTTCGTATAACTCTTTACATTCATCTTGAGAAAGCTCTTTATTTGCTATATCATTCAATATTTCATTAAATTCATTTTTCATTTCATATAAATCATTTAATTCATCTTGGTATTTTTCTTTTCCATTTTTGTCTTTTGTAATTTGCTCAAAGACTTCATCAATTTGATCTTCGATATCTGCTAAAACCACATTTTCTATCAACTCTTTTAATTTTGTAAAACATTCAGTCATTGTCTTTTTTTCCTTTTATTTTGATTTATTGAGATAAATGATACGGTAAAGCATCGGCACATAATATAGATTTAAAACTGTAGCAAACATCACCCCAAATCCAAGAGCAACAGCCATTGGTTGTAAAATGAGCGATTGTCCTGATGCAAAAAATATTAAAGTACTAAGTCCCAAAATAGTCGTAAGAGAAGTGAGTAAAATAGGTCTTAATCTTTGTAATGCAAAGTTTTTAAGCTCATCAAGATTTTTTGCTTTTTGGATAAAATCCATCATAATGATCCCATCATTGACAATAACTCCTGCAAGTCCAACAATCCCAATAAGTCCAGGCATAGAAAGATTTATCCCAATCAACATATTTCCAATAAGCACTCCAACAATCGAAAGTGGAATCGTGCTTAAAATGATAAGCGATTTGACGATACTATCAAACATCCAAACAAGTGCTATAAATATCAATAAAAGGGCAATTACAAAAGCTTGTGCCATCTCTTTTTTAACTTTTTGATTCTCTTGTTGTTCCCCTTTGATATCAAGATGAACTGATGAATCAAGTTTGTTTATCGTTGGTTGGAGCTGTTCATACACCTCGTCGCTTGTGCTATCGCTAATACTTGCTGTGATACTTTTGATAGCAACTCCATTTTCTTTGAATATTTGGCTTAAACTCTCTTTTTTATCGATAGTTGCTATATCTTTTAAAAGTACTTTTTTATCACCATTTGGAACAGTTAACCAAAAGTTATCAAGGCTCTCTTTTGTATCTTTATTTTTTCCAATAAAAACAATATCAACTATCCCATTTTCATCATACATTTTTGAAAAACTTCCTTTGAAATAGTATGGTTTTAGAGTATTTACAATTGAGGTTTCAGTAAATCCAAGCTCACTTCCATAGTTATTAACTGAAAATTTCAAATCGATATTTCCAAATAAAAGGTCATCAGCAACATTACTTACCCCTTTTATTTTAGAAAGATTCTCTTTAATTGAATGAATAGCTTCCAGAACTTTTGTCTCATTTTTACCACTAAATGCTATCTCTATATCATATTTCACTATTCCAGCACCTGGAACATAAACTTTGAGTTCTTTGAAATCATTTTTAGAAATAGCATCTTTTTTTATAAATTCTCTCATCTCATGTGCAATCTCTTTTGCTATCTTTTCTCTTGTCATATCTGTATCATCATAGACTGGGCTAAAATACGGATTAATATAGATATCAAAAAAATTATCTGGTTTGTTTTCTTGTAAATTTACAAATATCTGAAAATAAAACTCTTCATTTTGAGGAAGTTGTTTTCCATCTAGCTTCATCCCAATTACTGAACTTATAGAATCTATATCACTGCCAAGTTTAAATTTTTCAAGGAGTTTTTTCTCTAAAATTTCCACTTTCTTTTCAGTTTCTTCTAAACTATGACCAACCCCAACAGAACCATTGATATAAACTTGTGTCGTATCAAATTCTGGGATAAATTCAAACTTAGTAACTTTTAGAAGAACCATGCTTCCCCCTATAATAAGAGTTAAAAGAGTTATCAAAGAGAGATATTTCCATTTTAAGAAAAAAGCAAGAATCATCTTGTAAAGATTTTTATTTTTTTCCCAAAAAGTTTCTGTAAATTTTCCCTCTTTATTTAATTTAAAAGTATGTTTTGCATGGATTGGCAAAAAGAAAAAAGCTTCAAAAAGGGAACTTATCAAAAGAATTGATATCATTATAGGGATGATTTTCATAAAAAGCCCTGTTTCTCCAGTCAACATCAATATTGGCAAAAAAGCAAAAATAGTTGTAGCGGTTGCTGTTAAAACTGCTGGAAACATCTCAACAGATCCATCAATTGCGGCAGTCATATTGTCTTTTCCCATCTCCATATGTCGATAAATATTTTCCCCTACAACAATTGCTTCATCTACAAGCATCCCAAGAGCTAAAAGTGCTCCAAGGAGAGAGAGCATATTTAAACTATATCCATAATATTCAGCAAAAATTAGCCCAATCATAAAACTTGTAGGGATTCCAAGTGCAACAACCAAAGCAACTCTAACATTGACTAAAAAAACTAAAGCGACACAAAGGAGAATCACACCAAAGAGAATATTGGAAACAACAGTATTAAGCCTATTTTTTATCCAAATTGAAGTATCCGTATAAGTGTCAAATTTCACATTTTTATACTTCTTTTCCTCTTTTTCGAGTATCTCTTTTATCTCTTTTACTAAGGCTATACTATCACCTGTTTCCCCTTTGT
>DYPS01000014.1:29967-40390 GCA_020719775.1 Desulfosporosinus sp.
AGTATCTCTTTTATCTCTTTTACTAAGGCTATACTATCACCTGTTTCCCCTTTGTTTATCCCTATAGACATATCTCTTTTACCATTAAAGTGGGAAGCATTATTGACATCTGCTAGTTTGTATTCAATAGTAGCAATATCTCCGAGATAGAGGGTTTTATTGCTTAATTTTAAAAGTGTGTTGTTTAATACATTAAGATCTTTCTCTCCATTTTGACTACTAAGATAATAGTGTGTTCCCTTATCTTTAATGATACCAGCTGGGAAAATAGAGCTCATTTGAGAAATTGCATTAATAACCTCTTGTTTATTGAGTCCATATCCCTCCATTTTACCCTCATCAAAAGTTAATAACAACTCCTTATCACTCTCGCCCCAGATAGTAATATCACTTAAATCATCTAATTTAGTTAGTTTTGTTTTGATATCTTTAGCAATTTTAAGAAGTTCCTCTTTAGAGCGGTCTCCAAAAATAGCAACTGTTACAAGTGGAAAAGCATGAGTTGCCTCTTTTACAACTGGTTCAGTCATATCTGCTGGAAGGTCTGTTTTGATTTTAGAGATAATATCTTTTACTTTATCAAGTGCATCAACGGTTGTATAACCACTTTTAAGTTCCACATTGATAGCAAAATATCCTGTTTTGATAACAGTAGTAACTTTATCTACTTCATTTACAGTATCAAGTTCCTCTTCTATTTTGGAAACAGCCATCAGGTCAAGTATATCACTACTTGCTCCAGCATAGCTTCCTGTTATAGTTATCGCATCAAGTTTAGAGATAGGAAATATCTCTTTTGGGATTTTAAAATATGCAAATACTGATAAAATAAAAATAAATACCAATAAAAGATAATTTAAAATTGGTTTTTCAAGTCCAAAAACTATAAAAGATCTAATCATCTAAAGTTATTTCCCTTTTGCAGCTTGAATTTTATTTACATAATCGTATGTAATATTGATAATCTGTTTTTTAGGTAATGATCTTGAAAGCTTATGGATTGTTCCAGCCCAATCATCAAAGAGATAATTTGCCATACTTCCTGGAATTGGATTGATTTCATTCAGATACACCTCTCCATCAACTACGAAAAAATCACATCTTATCAAACTCCCTTCAAAAGTATGGTTGTAGATTTTTGTGAAATTATCTTGAAGTTTTAAGACCAACACATCACTGAGTTCTGCTTCATTGACCCTTTCAGTTCTTGTAAAGTCAAGATATTTTTTATCAAAATCCAAAAATTCCTCTTTTTTAGGTTCTTCGACGATTGAAAAAATAAACTCCCCATTTGCTTTAGTTCCAGCTAGATTGTACTCTTTAACATTATTAATAAATGATTCTACGATGATTTCATTGTCAAATTCAAATGCAATATCAAGGGCATAAGAAAGCTCTTCTTTTGATTTTACGATAGCTACACCGATACTACTTCCAAGTCGAACAGGCTTTACAATACAAGGAAATTCATCAATCTCAATTTTGTCATTTTTTGTAAAATGAAGCGATGGAAGTGTTTTTACTCCACAACTTAAAGCATAATTCTTTGTAAAATGTTTATTACAACTTACTACACATGCTTCAACTCTTGGACCAATAAATGGGATTCCAAAGAATTCAAACATTGACGCTAGCACACCATCTTCACCGTCTCCACCATGCGTGACATTCAATGCAAAGTCGAATTCTATCTTTTTATCTCCAAAAAGTGCTGTTTTATAAAAACCGCCATTGTTGATATGCAATTTATCAAATTTTTTATACTCACCACTACTAAAAAGTTTTGAATTTATTTTATTTGTTGGTATATGATAAAACTCTCTATTCTTATCTATAAAAATATAAATCAATTCATCATTTAAAACTTTTTTTAAAGCTATCGAACTTACGATACTTATCTCATGTTCAAAACTCTTTGCCCCAAATACTATACCAATTTTACTCATTTTTGTAACCTTTTTAATGCTTCTTTTACTATTTCACTTGTTGTATTTCCAACACAATTTTTTAATGCATTTGTAATGACATCTTTTTTGAATCCTAGAGATTCAAGAGCCTGCACTGCTTCACTTACACTTGGAGAACTTGATGTTGTACCATCTTCATTTACTTCGATTACAAATCCACTTAGTTCGACTAAAATTCTTCCAGCACCTTTTGGACCAATTCCTGGAACCATTTTTAGCATATTAATGTCACCGCTTTGCACGATTTGTGAAAAGCTATTTGGAGTAAATGTGCTACAAATAGCCAAAGCAACTTTCGGACCAACACCGTTTATTTTGATAACTCTATCAAAAAGTTTCTTTTCATTTATATCTGTAAATCCATATAGTGATTGATTATCTTCTCTTATAATATGAGTTGTATGAAGTTTTATGCTCTTGTCTTTTATAGTGCTACTACAATTTAAAGATACGAAAACTTCATAAACTACCCCATTTACATTGATGTGCAAAAAAGTTGGTTCTTTTCGTATCAATGTTCCTTCTATTCCAACTATCAATTTGTACCTACACTTGAGCAACGGCTCTTAATTTATTTCCCGACATTTTCGGATTTGTATTGTAACATTTTTCATTTTAGTTTTAGGAAATTTTATAGTATTAGTGATTGTATGCTGATGATTTTTTGTAATTTGCAGTGAAATTAACAATATTTGTTTTATAATCAATAATCAAAAGCTTTTGCACTTCAAAATAATTTTGTAACCAAGAAGTTATAAAACTCTATTTTCAGAAGGTACACCAACTATTCATTAGTTCTTTTTAAGGTTAATGCTTTTATAATAATTTCTTTTTTAAAAATAACTTAAAAATATCAAACAATAAGGAAACAAAAGATGCGACATTTTCTGACTCTAAGAGATTTTACTAAAGAGGAAATTTTAGAGATAATTGATTTAGCAGTAATCATAAAAAAAGAGATAAAAGCAAATGTTTTTAAAAAATATATGCCAAATAAAACCTTAGGAATGATATTTGAAAAAAGTAGTACACGAACACGAGTAAGCTTTGAAGTTGGTATTTACCAATTAGGTGGAATAGGATTATTTTTAAGTTCAAATGATATTCAATTAGGAAGGGGCGAGCCAATTAAAGATACCAGTAGAGTTATTAGTCGTATGGTTGATATGATTATGATTAGAAATGATTCGCAAAAAGAACTTGAAGAATTCGCGTCTTATTCTAAAGTTCCGATTATAAATGGGCTAACAAATAAGTTTCATCCAGTTCAATTAATGGCTGATTATTTGACAATAGTTGAGCATAATAAGAGAGAAAATCTTAAAGTTGCATATGTTGGCGATGGCAATAATATGACGCACTCATGGCTAATGCTAGCTTCCAAATTAGGGTTTGATCTAAGTATCGCTACTCCTATTGGATATGAAGTTGACTCCGAAATTCTTATATTAGCATTAGAATTTGCTAAAAAAAGTGGTTCTAAAATTATCATTACAAATGATCCAAAAATAGCCGTAGATGGTGCAACTGTTGTTACAACTGACACTTGGGTTTCAATGGGACAAGAGGATGAAAAAGAGATAAGAATCAAAGATTTTAATGGATTTATAGTTGATAAAACACTAATGAATTTTGCTTCAAAAGATGCGATGTTTTTACATTGTCTCCCTGCTTACAGGGATTATGAAGTTAGTGAAGAGATTTTTGAAGAGCATAGTGAAACAATTTTTAGTGAAGCAGAAAATAGACTTCATGCTCAAAAAGCAATTATGGTTTGGCTTGACAAAAAAAGAGATATTTAATCTTATCTTTTTTTTGTTCTAATAACAATTAATATATTTGTCCAAAAGAACCAATAATTTTCCCAATAATTTTTATTTCGTTTTTATCTACAACTTGTTTTGGATATTCTTTATTATCTGAAATAATATCTAGTTTTCCATCTATTCTTTTTTGAATTCTTTTTACAAATAAGCCATTATTATTTGAAAAAGCGTAAATACCATCTCTGCTTAGATCTGATTTGCTTGTATCTAAAAAGATGATATTTCCAGTATTTAAAGTTGGCTCCATACTATCGCCTGTTACTTTTATCGCTTCTATATTAGCAATATTTATTTCACCACCTAGCATCTGTGTAAAATATGCAGGAATCTCAAGCTTTTCATAATCATCATCATTGTACTCTCCGCCACCACCTGCACTTAAATGCAAAGTTGGAAAATATTTCACCCAATATTTATCTGTACTATCAACTAAACTACTTGGATCCTGACCATATAACAACCAATTAATTGAAATCTTTTTTAAAGCACAAAAATCAAGAACATGAGAATAAGGTATTTTATTTCTCGTTTTCATTGTTGCAAAATTTGCTTGACTAATATTAAGTTCATTCGCTAGATCTTTATCGAAAACCTTTTTATTTTGTTCTTCAGATAAAACTATTTTTAGTTTTTCAATTACTTTTAATATATCCATTTTAAGACACCTTTCTTTCTTTTTAAAAAATATTTCGTAATCATAGCAAATAATATGTCAATTAGCAATATTTTTAAAAATAATATGACATTTTATGTAATAATCTATCAAAATAATTTAAGGAATAAAAGAATGGAAATATTATTAAAGAATATAAATAACAAAATAGAAACTTGGTTATATAGATTTGACATATATCTTTTTAGATTAGCAAATATAATCTTATAGCCTATATAATAATATAATTATTACTAAAGCAATATTTATATAAAATTCTAAAAATATAGATTTATGACTAGTTGTAAATTTGTAAAACTTTAAGTGGAGTTATAAATGGATGGTTTAAATGGTTTAGTTGAATTAATTAAACTTATGCTCATGAGTATGGGTGTAATTTTTCTTTTTTTAATGATAACTAAATATCAGTTAGTATTAAAATTAATAAGAGGTGTTGACCCTATTCAAAATGGTGAACCTAAGGCGGTTTATACTGAGTGGAAACCAATCACGGAAGATGATAATCAAATTGTAGCTGCTATAACAGCTGCGATTATACATCATAATAACAGAGGTTAATTAATGGGAAAGAAATATATTGACATTATGGATACCACTTTTAGGGATGGTTTTCAATCAATTTTTGGTGGTAGAGTTTTAACGAATGATATTTTACCAGCTGTCGAAGCTGCTTCACATGCTGGTATAAAACATTTTGAATTTGGTGGTGGAGCTAAATTTCAATCTTCATTTTTTTATCTTCAAGAAAATGCTTTCGATATGATGGATAAATTTAGATCTATTGTGGGACCAGAAGCAAACCTTCAAACACTATCTCGAGGTATCAATACAATTACACTTGATACAGGAAGCAGAGAGCTAGTTGATCTACATGCAAAACTTTTTGCGAAACATGGAACTACCACAATTAGAAATTTTGATGCATTAAATGATATTAGAAATCTTGAATACTCAGCGCAATGCATTAAAAAATATGGTCTAAAACATGAAGTTGCTATCGCAATAATGGATTTACCATTACATTATGAAGGTATTCATGACATAGTATTTTATGAAAAAATACTCAGAAATATTTTAGATAACGGCTTACCTTATGATTCAATTTGTTTTAAAGATGCAAGTGGAATAGTTAATCCCAATAAAGTTTATGACATTATTAAAATGGCAAGAAAACTTTTAGGAGATAGCACTTATATAAGTTTCCATACACATGAAACTGCTGGAATAAGTATTGCTGCATATTTAGCAGCATTGGATGCTGGTGTAAACGGAATTGATTTAGCTGCTAGTCCTGTAAGTGGTGGAGCTTCTCAACCTGATATTTTAACTATGCTGCATGCAACAAAAGATAGTAAGTATGATCTTGGTGGATTAGAGATAGATAAAATTTTAACTTACGAAGAAGTATTGAAAGATTGTTTAAGAGATTACATAATACCTCCAGAAGCTACTCAAGTTTCACCATTAATCCCTTTTTCTCCACTTCCAGGTGGAGCATTAACAGCTAATACCCAAATGATGCGAGATAATGATACCCTAGATAAGTTTCCAGAAATTATTGAAGCTATGCAAGAAGTTGTTGCAAAAGGTGGGTTTGGAACATCCGTTACCCCTGTAAGTCAATTTTATTGGCAACAAGCATATGCAAATGTAATGTTTGGTCCATGGGAGCAAATCACTCCTGGATACGGGAAGATGGTTCTTGGATATTATGGGAAAACACCTACGAAAGCTGATTCTGACATTATTTCACTAGCTAGTGAAAAACTAAAATTGCAACCAACAAGTGAAAATCCTCTTGATTTGGCTGATAAAGACCCACGAAAATCTATTAGTGCATGGAAAGAAAGATTAGAAATTGAACAATTAGAAGTGACTGAAGAAAATATCTTTATAGCAGCAACTTGCGATGAAAAAGGTATAGCATATTTAAAAGGTCAAGCCCCTTTAGATATTCAAAAAACAAATAATATTGTTCAAGAGACAAAAATAGTAAAAAAAGAAGAAATCAAAGAAACAATAAAAGGAAATAAGAAAATGGCAAATGGAAATTATACAGTAGTAGTTGATGGTAAAAAATTTAGTGTTCAAGTTTTTGATGGTGATATGGATATTAAAGTCGCGACACCTCAGTTTGTTCAACCAATTCCCGTAGCTCAACCAGTACCACAAGTAGTTGAGCAAGTAGCTGTTGTTGCTCCAACTGTAGAGCCAACTGTTTCTACAGGAACACCAGCTGTAGCAAGTGTAAATGGAAATGTTTGGAAAATATTAGTTCAAGTTGGAGATAAAGTTGAACAAGGTCAAGTGGTTTCAATTCTTGAAGCTATGAAAATGGAAATTGATATTGAAGCTCCTTGTTCAGGTACAGTTATTGCGATTAATGTATCTCCAAATGATTCTGTTGAAGAGGGACAAACTCTCATTACAATTAATTAAATTTATAAAATTAGGAAAAATAAATTATGATAGAAATTAGAAATTCGTTAGGCTTGACTGGTGCAGGTACAATCTTTAGAAATATTGATGTTGATATTTTAATTAATAATGCTATTTTAAACGAAGGTGCAAAACTTAACAGTGATGGTGCACTAATGATTGATACAGGTATTTTTACTGGTAGAAGTCCTAAAGATAAATATTTTGTAAATGCTACCCCATCAAATCAATATATTGCTTGGGGTGATATTAACAAGCCTATAGATACTACTTTATATAATAAACTTTTGACTATTTCAAAAGAACAACTAAATAATAAAGATTTATATATTACTGATGTTTATTGTGGTTCAAGCCTTAGCAGTAGAAAATCTATTAGATTTGTCACGGAAATTGCTTGGCAAGCACATTTTATTCAAAATATGTTTATCATTCCAACACCAGAAGAACTTGAAAAATTTATTCCAGATTTTACTATTTATAATGCTTGCAAAACGACAAACAAAACTTGGCAAGAAGATGGATTGAATTCTGAAGTTTTTGTGGCTTTCAATATAGAAAAAAATGAAGCTATAATTGGTGGAACTTGGTATGCAGGTGAGATGAAAAAAGGTGTATTCTCAATGATGAATTATTGGCTTCCTTTGCAAAACAAGATGCCAATGCATTGCTCAGCAAATGTTGGTGAAAATGGAGATACTGCATTATTTTTTGGATTATCAGGAACTGGCAAAACAACCCTATCAACTGACCCAAAAAGAGCTTTAATTGGTGATGATGAGCATGGTTGGGATGATGATGGAGTATTTAATTTTGAGGGTGGTTGTTACGCAAAAGTTATTAACTTAAGCAAAGAAAATGAACCTGAAATATACGCCGCTATTAAAAAAGGTGCTCTTTTAGAAAATGTAGTAGCTGATATAAATGGAAATGTTGACTATCATGATGGTTCTAAAACAGAAAACACAAGAGTATCCTATCCATTGAATCATATTGACAATATTCAACCAAATTCAATAGCTGGACATCCTACAAATATTATTTTTTTAAGTGCTGATGCTTTTGGAATTTTACCTCCTGTTAGCAAATTAACAAAAGAACAAGCTATGTATTATTTCTTAAGCGGATATACTGCTAAAGTAGCTGGTACTGAAAGGGGAATCACTGAACCAACAGCAACTTTTAGTGCATGTTTTGGTGAGGCATTCTTACCTTTACACCCAACTGTATATGCAACATTGCTTGGTGAAAAAATTGATAAACACAAAGTAAATGTTTATCTTGTAAATACAGGATGGACAGGTGGGAGCTATGGCGTTGGTAAAAGAATGAGTATTAAAAACACAAGAGCTTGTATCAATAGTATATTAGATGGAAGTATAAATAATTCACAATTTGAAATCTTACCAATTTTTAATCTTTCTATCCCTACTACACTTAACAATGTAGACACAAATGTCTTAAATCCAAGAAATAGTTGGGAAAATAAAGATGCTTATGATGCAACTGCCAGTAAACTTGCGCTCATGTATATTGAAAACTTTAAAAAATATCTTCAAAATGATAATGAAGATTCATCTAAAGATTTTAATTTTACAGAAGCTGGACCTAAGATTTAAAATAAAATCTCTTTTAAAAGATATAAAGTTATCCTTTGGGTACAAAAAAACAAAGGATATACTTGACAAATAAAATTGATGTAAACACTCTTCTTAATGAAATACAGAGAAACTGCAGTGAGATAGCATATTTATCTGTATTACATATTTTTCAAAAACTCTATAACTTAAATGAATCAGTTGAAATTTCTAATGATGATTTTTGTGAAATTATAAAAAATTATTCATTATTTTTTAGATATCTTAATGACTATACTGGAACTATTTATAAAAAATACAATTCTTCTATCGAAATAATTTATACAGAATTGTGTAGCTATTACAAATTAGACTTAGATAATGAGTATAGATTTGAACATATTCTTAAAAAATTAGAAAAACAAACTCCTCAATTACTGATGAGTTTATCAGATAGCGATATTCAACAACAAACGATTGATAACTTTAACGAGAAACTTTTATCAATCAAAAATTCTCAATACTATAAAAATAATCAAATAAATTTAATTGAAAAGATAGAAAAATTAGAAAAAAATATAGCACTTGTAAAGAAAGCTTTAAATATTTTACCTTGATTTCAAATGAAGAGATTTAAAAAAATCTCTTCAGCTATTTTATTCAATCACAATTGTTTCTTCAATTTTAAGCCCAAATCCATTGATTCCTACAAATGATGTTTTTGTTCCAGAAGTCAATAGTTTAATCCTGTTGATATTTAACTTTTTAATAATCTGCGCACCAATTCCAAAATCTTTCATATGCTCTTTTCTTTCATCTTTTGATTCTAGAAATACGAGTATTCCATTGTTTGATTTTAAATAGTTTATAGCATTTAACATAGAATATAATTTTTGATGTGTTAAAAATAAATTAATATCTGTATCAATTATATGAAATTTAACAGGGAGAACTGTCTCTAATTCACCAAATTGAATTACAGTGTGTTTATTTCCTTTATGGTCTTGAAAAATTATTTTTTTTACTTCCGCATCAAAAAAAATCTCTTTTTCAGTTGAAATAATTTCAACTAATGATTCATTAGCCATTCTATACTCAACTAAATCTGAAATATATACTTGAACCATATTGTATTTAAGTGCAAATATGTCAAGATCATCTCGTCTTGCCATCGTTCCATCCTCTTTCATTATTTCACAAATTACTGCTTCCCCTCTAAGTCCAGCTAGCTTACACAAGTCTATGCTCCCTTCTGTATGTCCAGTACGAACCAGTACCCCGCCATCTTTGGCAATCAAAGGAAAAATATGCCCAGGCCTCACTAGTTCTTCTTGTTTGCTTATAGAGTTTGATAAAATCTTTATTGTATCATCCCGTTCTATTGCACTTATTCCCGTTGATGCCTTTGCGCAATCAACTGAAACTGTGAAAGCCGTTTCATATGATGATGTATTTGATTGAACCATTGGGGTAAGATTTAATCTATTAGCTGTCTCTTTGGTCACTGCAACACAAATTAAACCCTTAGCATGTGTAGCCATAAAATTGACATGCTCGGGTGTACTAAATGCAGCGCTATAAACTAAATCACCCTCGTTTTCCCTGTCTTCGTCATCTAACATAATGACCATATTACCTTTTCTTATCTCTTCAATAGCTCTTTCAACTCTTGCGAATGAATTCATATTATTAACTCTGCTTTATTATAAATTTTTATAAGTATATCAAAAATAATAAAAATTAATCTAAAACAACTTGACAAAGATAACTTTTTTAACTATAATTCCACCACTTAAATGATTGGGGTATAGCCAAGCGGTAAGGCAACGGTTTTTGGTACCGTCATTCCGAAGGTTCGAATCCTTCTACCCCATCCACTCTTTTAGCGCGGAATAGAGCAGCACGGTAGCTCGTCGGGCTCATAACCCGAAGGTCACTGGT
>DYPS01000098.1 GCA_020719775.1 Desulfosporosinus sp.
CAACCCCAACCCCAACCCCAACCCCAACCCCAACCCCTCCATTTTTAATTAATATATATTCAATCAAATACAGATAGTCAGAATGTATTCAAATCGTCCCAAATTAAACACTCAAGCAGCCAAAACTTAATTTATTATCATTGAGGTATGATCCTTTGCAATTGCTAAATAACTGTGAATTATTAGTGACGCAAAAGTAAAATATAAATCAAAATTAAAGTAAATCGGAGAAAACATCTCCGCAGTTGGGCTCATTATAACCCCAACACTCCACATCCACCAAGTCCCAAAGCTCAACCTCATGAACTTCCTCAACTTCTTCTTCCACTTCTTATTCCTAACTAAATTAAACTGATTCTATTTTTTGAATTTTTTCTTCTGAAGTTGGAATGACACAGTTATCATATTCAAGGTTGTCGATAATTGCTTGAATAGATCCGTAGTGAAGTAGCATTTTTTGGTGGTGGCTGCGGCATTGAGTAGATGTCTTGCTTTTTACGAATTTACTCATGAGCAAGTTGATTTTCATAAGTCTTTTGTCTTCTCGATTCTTTTCAAATAAATCTGTGTTTCTTCGAAGGAATTCAACATATCTTTGGTTTTCGACTGGTTTCCAATGTTTCTTTCTAGCGCGTTTGCGTTTTTCATCTTGGAATCCAACTATTTTATCTTTTTTAATAGAACGAGTAGTGCGCACAGAGGGCTACTCGGTTGCACTTTCCTGAATGGAGCAAAGAGTTTCTTGTATGAGTTAGCAGGTTTAAGTCATTTGCTTTGTTGTTTGCAAAGAATAAATTTATAATACGATACAACAAGAACTCCACAAATAACCCCTTTTGAACATTTTAAAGTAATCCCAAACGTCAGGCAACATTATCCTCGGTCTGACTAATCAGTACATCAACAATTAAAGGGTTGACAGGTGTTTGCGGTATGATTTATGAATGAGTGCCTGTTATCCTTGAATGGGAATTAGAACAGGGCTTAGAACAGGTGATATGACTAAGTAGTAACTAATTTTCAATTGAAAATAAACCTTTAAATTATTAGTACCTTTCATAGAGTTGATGTTTTGAAGTTATTCTTCGTTTTCGAGCTTCTCAATAAAAGAATAGTGGAAATGAACATAGATTTAAAAAGATAGGTTATTTAGGTTGTATTGAATAAAATATCATAACATATGAATGCTCATTGGGACTTCAAGAAATGAAGCTATATTGAATCATAAATTGTCCAAAATTCTTTTTTTATTTTTTATTGAAACCTTTGACATATATGAGATGGAAGTGAATTAAATGATATACCTTAAATATTAATACAAACTGATTTAACTTCACGGCAATGATTTTGTGACAGTCACCTCAGTTCAAATCGATCATTTTATAAAAATTAATAAAATTGCATACTCAATAAATTATATAGCAACTGTCTTATGTTATAATCTGCAATATAACAATATACTTTAAGCTTATTTATTTATTTTTATCAATAAAAGGTATTAATAAGACAAAGAACAGAGTAAATATCAAATCAGATTACTGAAGAAGGCAACGAAAATTTATCAAAAAGCATCAACTGTATGCCTAAGAAAATAATTAAACTCATCATCTAGATGCTACTCATCCACGCCCAAATATCAGAAATATCAGAAACTTCAGTTTTTTATTTATTATCTCTTTGAGACCAACGAGTTTTAGCCTTTTCCAAGCTATCCTTGACTTCTTGCATTAATTCAAACTCATAATTTCTATTATTATGCAGTACTTCTTCAGTACTTTCATTAACTTTCCTACTAAACATTGCAATTTCCACAAGTTTTATTTATGCTCCAGCACTCTCGATCCTCAATCGATATTTACGATTTGCCTGAGTTTTAATTTTAAATCCGGTTTGAGTCAAAAACTCACGTGTAAGTATTGCTTTATGAGGTACATTAGATAAAGTTTCTTCCTCTATCGTCAGTCGAATTTTTTGTGTTAGATCAAATTTAGGAAATTGAAGAGCCAAATTTTTATCAATCCAATGAACTCCAACTTAAACTCTCAGTTACTCATCATCAGTTGGCGAGAGTATAAAGTGCTGAGGTTAATTTGCAAGTTTGAATGGTATGAGATGATATTAATTATCAGCCAGTTAAGCTGAAGCACGCTGTTTGGCCTCGTATTCGATGAGAGTAGAGAAGGGACTATGTGCTGTGTTTGCCTGAATAGCCAGAAGAGTGGCAATTATTAAAAGGGAGAGGTGATTCATGATCGAAACTTTACTTAAATTAAGCATAGAAATCGATTTCGATTATTCGATTAATTAAATACAAAACTTCTCCTAAAATCTTAATTTGGAATAATCCAAAAAATAAATAAATATTGTCCACAAATAATTATGTTTTCTACTTTCTCTCTATCTCTTAATTA
Source organism: Desulfosporosinus sp. (assembly GCA_020719775.1). Taxonomy (GTDB): domain Bacteria; phylum Campylobacterota; class Campylobacteria; order Campylobacterales; family Arcobacteraceae; genus CAIJNA01. Next base: position 2,412 of record DYPS01000098.1, read on the forward strand.
TTGATCATTGTTTTTTCCATTTTCACCCTAATTTTAAATCATCCATTTTACCTGAAAAAATAATATAAAAAATGAATGTTTGTGATGTTAGTATCATTTGGGGTATATTCCTCCGAATTTATTACGACTGTAGCCTCCATTTGTTTTACTACTATGATAATCATTATGCACAGTTGGTATACGAATATGACCAGAATAACGAATATTTCTTACTGCCCCACCCTCCACCAAATGCAATTACTATAAACTTGGTAATTTTTTGGATAACTTGTCCATTATCACAGAATGGTTTAACCTAAGAACAGTCTTTAATTTTCCTATTTCTGTCGTTCTGCAGTTTTCAACACTCTCATCGTACCGATTAGAGTAATCAGATTGTGTTTTAACTCTTCGGCAGTCAGTTTGATTATGTAAGGATGGAAGCATACTCCTTTTTTTTCTCGAAACAAATAAGGAATTTATCTTTGGTACTAAATGAAAGAGATCATACGATGCACAGAGAATCTACTGATTTCTGATAAGATAATTTATCTGGGTTCTTCAGTCGCGAGTGAAGCCATCAGCAGGTTTTATTTAGGCGAATATAATATTACAGAAACAGGAGATGCAGGATCGTCACCGCAGTAAAGAACATTTAAAAATTAATAAGAATCATCGACCAAAAGTTCCTTCTGTTCAAAAGCAAAAAGTTCAAGTAGGAGAGAAGAAACCAATTGCACATGAAATTTTGACGATAGGTAAAAAAACGTCATCAAAAACATACAGTAAGCATAATCCAAAATCCAACAAAAATAGTTTGTTTAATTCTCTAGAGGAACTACCACTTAAAAACTTCTAAATTCAAGAAAAAGTACATGGAAAAGTAAAGAAGAGGGAAGGAATTATGCATCTGAGTGTTAATTAAGATAGTACAGCAAGTCGAGAAAGACGGTGTCATAATAAAGAATATGATCATCCAAACGGATAGTACTTTGGAGGAAAACAGCTCGACTTAAGAACACATCACAAACATAGTAGTCGAAGCATTAAGTCGGGAAAATCAGGAAAGTCTTCTTCATCAAGCAAATTAGCTCGTTCCCTTTAACAAAAAATAAAATAATTTCGAGGAATTGAGAATAGACATAGTTCATAATGTGAATCTATAGGTTCTGGAGTAAGTTCTCAATAAATGCATCGTTTACGCAAATTGCAATCCCTTTAAAAATTACAATTAATGTAAGACATCATTCAATTGTAATAACACGTGCATCTTCATAAACCACGTCACTGATAGTTTACTATTTTTAATGCGAAGATCAATCATCATCACATGAATCAGTTAAACTTGTAGTTCAACTCTGTCTTGCCAAGTTTTGGAGCACGTGATATGTTCACATCTCTATGGAAAGGATGATCTGCATTGAAACGGTCCCTATATTAAGAACGATGATTGTCTCCTCTCAAAATTGGATCTGGCTTCCATCCCTTTCCATCCAAATATGAATGATTAGTTGCATATCCACTTCCCTTTGTATCTGGCTTGCTTGTTTGCAAAAATTTATCAGTTGATCTATATGTTGGATTCAACAAATTTTGAGGAGCCTTAAACGATTATTGAGTAGTTGACCGCCAATCAGCATTCCAACCTGGATGTGCTCTTTGAATTTCTGTTTTACCATACTTACTGCTCGATGCAACTTTAGACCTATCGATCAGAGCTCCTTTATCAAGATTAAATCCAGTGGAAGACAGTCCAAATTGATTTTTTCCAAGTTTTTCATTCTGGAAACTCTGTTTGGCCATGGCTGAAAAACCTCGAGCATGTATATTTTCTGCTTTAATTGAAGGAATATATCCTGCATAGCCAGGTACTACAGTATTTTTTGGTTGAGTTGAATCCTAAATGAGTATATTAATACTTTGCTATGGAAATGGGCATATGAACTCTTGTACATGTTGTTTTGTGTCCACTGATGGAAGCCATTTGATTAAATAGTTTTATGGCGATAGTTGCTGTTCTTTTAACGATTAAAGTGATAGCTAGCACCCATTTGAAGGAAACCGTCTGCCTGTTCGCTCATAATGTATAACTTCAATAAAAATATAAAACATCCATCAAGAAAAATTATCAATCAGTTAATAAGTGAGATATTTTCAATTGAATTGGTATTGCATAAGTGATACTTTATTCTTATTTTAGAAGCTTATATGCCTTTTATTTTTTAAATAATGACTTGATAGTATTAGGCTATTTTTTAAAATTATGCCTGAGAAGTGTAGAATATCTTTCTATTTGTGTTTCTTCAATCTTATTATGTATATGACTTCAAGTATAATTATAGCAATATATATTGTTAATTTTTCTACTGAATTATCGTTGAATACGTTAATATTCATGCGCAAAGCCATATCAGGCAAAGCCCTTGCTTCAAAGGTTCAATAAGTAAACTCTCAATCACAACTCATGCAACCTTCTATTTAGCATTCTCAAAACCTTGATTTAGAGTATCTTTCTGCCCGAGAATAAATATGTGCATCTCCATTCTACATGCAAATTAATCGTCATACAAAAATCCGGATCAATAGCTGGCTGCAAAAACTTGATTGCATCATTACTAACCCTGTTTGGAAAAAAAATCGTAATCATTATGTAAAACTAATCAATCTTATGTGTCAATGTGAAAACATTGTAGAACCATTTAAATCAATGCCTCCGAAGGGGGATGTTCCTAATCTCACTAAACATGAAATTAATCGCATTATTGATCAGATTTAGAGAATAGTAAAATAGTAAAGTGTAAAGAAAAATGAGGAAAGCTTCGATCACAACAGAAATGAAGAGTGCTATAAACCTGAATAATATTGGTAAAAGATAAAATAGTTGAAGGGCTGCAGCAAAATGACTTATCAATAAGAATAAAGCAGTTTGTTTTTAGGAAGATTTATGGACATTGCAAGAAATAGTAAAACAATCAATCAACTTGATTGGAGAGATTCAATTGTATTTTCTAGTGAATGCCTCAAAGAATAATTTAAAGGAAATCAGTATGAAACAAGTAATGATAAATAAAATGTCAAATAAAATAATTTGATAAATATAATTTTGGATGAAAAATAAACAATTAGGAATAGAACAAGCAACTATCGTACACCTCCAAAATCTCTATGTGGTCAGCTAAATGTTAAAACATAATCATCTAGTAAACAACCACCAAATTACTTTGCTAAAAATTTGAGAGTTAAAACTTCTCATGTGGATAATTAAAAATAACTGATCAATTTAAAGTTATAATTCAGTAATGGTTAGCATTCAGTGGGACCATAAGCATATAGGGACTCTCATTAATCAGTTTAAATTGATGCTCAAACTTTGAAGACTTAAATTTTAGATCATTAAGGTGAATAAAATTCATCTTTTTCATAGGCTACAGCAAAAACAGATGATTGTAACTTTGAAGATGAATTAAGTTAAAGATGCCAAAGAAAAGATTAAATTCCAGTTCAAAATTACTTCTTATGGAAGTGCCAACAGTAAAAAAAAAATAAAAAAAATAATTTTCAAAATGTAATGCGTAAACCTTTAAAAGTAATAAAAATAGAATTAATTTCAGCGAAGCCAATCGAAAGATAGAAAGATAATAGAAATGAGACTTAAATTGTATAAAATTAGATTGTAACAGTAAAGCCATAAATCCAAAATGAAAGTGTGCAGAAGCATTAAACAATTAGACTTTCATAATCTTGCTAAATACATGACTATCATGACATATACAACAATATAGTTCTTGATTAACTGTGTTAAAATATTTCTTCTTCTAGAAAATAAAATACCAATAACATGTAAACCTTAAAAGATATTACTTGCTCAATAAACAATATCCCAATTAATTGATTATTTATTCTTTAAAATTATTTTTATTGTTCCACCTCACTTTATTTATGAAATGCTGTACTTTTTTATTAATAAAATCAAAAAATACCTTCAATTTTATCAATTCATCATTTATTGTATTTATTGTGATTTATTAATTTACCTCACAACCAAGCCAAATGATATTTTAATCATATATGAACTCTCACTTATTCTCTTCAATTATACTCATCCTCCTCGCTATCACTGCACATGCCCAAACTGACTCCCAATCCACCTCTGGCTTTTTCTGCTGCCCCGAAACCTACATCTACGATAGCAATACCATGTCATGCATTTGTCCAACTTCAACTCCTTATGTGAACATTTCAAGACAATGCCAAGCATGTCAGTCTCCTCAATACTGGGATAACGTAACAATCGAATGCAAAAGCTGCCCTCAAGGATTAACTTACAATGCCACATCTGTAATTTGTTAATGTCCTGTCAACGCCAGTAAAGATGCTTTTGGAAATTGTATAAGCTGTGAGGCTCCAACTGCTTGGAATAATATTACTCTTGACTGTTCATCCTGCCTTAAAGATTTTGTATACAACTCAACTTCTGGCAAATGTGACTGCCCTGCTGATCGCCCATACAAAACAGCTGCTAATAAATGTGTTCCTTGTGTTCCTCCTCACTTTTGGTCTTAAAGCCAAAATATTTGCGTTTATTGTCCAGTAGGTTTAACCTATAACGACACAATCCATCAATGCGTCTGTCCAGATGACAAGCCTTTCTTGAATATTAACAAAACTTGTATCAACTGCTCTGTTAAAAATTGGGATAATAATACTAAAATATGTTCAGATGTTGTTTGTCTCAATGGAACTGTTCTCAATGAAACAACAAATAAATGCGTCTGTCCTGTCTAAACACCATTCATCAACTCAACTCAATTCTGTGTAGCTTGCCCTACCCCTAATGTTTGGAGAAACGATACAAAACAGTGTATTAGATGTCCTGCTGGTTTTATCGTAAACATCACTAACTATCTTTGTGTGTGCCCTTAATCCAGTCCTTATCTCGATTAAAACAATACTTGCGTAAGCTGTAATACTACATGGAACTAATCATAATTAACCTGCCTCGTTTGTGAAAATGGAACTGTTTGGAATAAAACTACATCAAAATGCAACTGTCCAGTTGAGTCACCTTTTGTTGATAAGTCTGGATATTGCGTTTCATGTAATTCAACTTGGAGTAATGTTACCTTAACTTGCAATAACTGTACAAATGATACAGTTTGGAATGATACTCTTGCTGCTTGTGTTTGTGCTGCTACAACCCCTTTTACTAACTCAACAGGATCTTGTGTGGCTTGCCCTGATCCAAATTATTGGGATAATATATCATTGAAATGCTATAGATGTCCTTAAGGATTCGTTTTTGATCCTACTTCTATGTCCTGCATTTGCCCTAAATAAAAACCATATTTAGATTACAATAATACTTGTGTTTCATGCAATTCAACATGGGATGATGTAAACTATGTCTGCATCAACTGTTAAAATGGAACTGAATGGAACACTGCTGCACTTGCCTGTAAATGCCCAACCACCAAACCTTATAAAAACAAAACTACTAATGTTTGCTCACCTTGCCCAAAAAATACTCATTATGATTTATCAAAAGAAGAGTGTATCTGCTGCCCAGAAGGATATACTTTTGATTCAGCAAAATTAAAGTGCATATGCGCGCCAGAAAAACCTTATTTGATTAACGGAGTTTGTGGAACTTGCGATAGCCCCAATTTTTACAATGATACTCTACAAAAATGTCAAACTTGTCCACTTCACACAATTTACGTAGCTGGAAAGGGCTGCAAATGTCCAAAAGAAAAACCAATGGTCGATGCAGTAACTCAAACATGTGTTGCATGTCCATTATCAACCCCAATCTGGAATGGAGTCAAGTGTGTCAGTTGCCCTGAAAATTCATTCTATGTTCCTGTGGCCCATAGATGCGAATTCTGTGTTTCTGGAATGACATACGATCAGGCATTAAATTCATGCTAACCAAGTCCTTGATTTATTTCCGATTATGTTATTAATATATTTTTTATAAAATAAAATTTTGGAAATGAAATTAATATAAATAATATTTTTTAAGAATATAAAGAAAAAGTCACAAAATAATTCAAAAATATTAAAAGGGCTTGCAATCATGTAAAGTTAACAAAATTTCCTATTTGAAAATGAAACAAATATATTTCATTATTTAATTCAATACAATCTGAT
>DYPS01000176.1 GCA_020719775.1 Desulfosporosinus sp.
GGAAAAAAAACTTCGTGCTCTTTGTGAAAACCCTTCGTGCTCTTCGTGTTAAACTTTGATTATTTGTACTTTCTACGATTGATAAAACCATATTTGATAACTTTTCCGGACTTTGCATCATCCAAAGTACGATATGGGTATCCAGCAAATATCTTTTCATGCTTAAATATATTACATGTAATCTTTTAGCTCATCCAAGGGCGCATTAAAGTCGTCGGCAATATAGGTAATTTTATCTTTCCAAGTACCAAGTATTCTTTTGGGTGCAAGGGTTTGCTTAATTGGAAAACTTAGAAAATAACTTGGATAATCTGTTATCTCAAGATATTGGTAAGAGAATATTCTTTCTTGACCAAACTTTTCCAGCAATAACCAAAACAGATTTTGTTTTTCTTGCGTTGAAATTAAATCCGCTTCATGTAATATTTTAGATACTTTTTCAGAAATTGGATACTGCATAACAAAATCAATTGACTTACAAATATAGGAAAAATATTCTATATCCACAATTTCTAAAACTTTTCAAAAGCCCCTACTATTTTTGATGTAAATGATAATTTAAAAAGTTAAGAGCTGGTTGAATGCTGTCTATTAAAACACACATTTTGCTATTTCATTTGATATTATGCTTTTACAGGAATAATTTTATATGAGTTCTAAAACCTTTGAAAAGCTCTGAAATACCCAATCCTGCCAAGGATGGAATACGAATTGCCCCTTATGAAATACCCGGAAGAATTGTTTATTTGTTGATAGTTAGCTCCAACTTTTGAAAAGTTCCAAGACTTTTCAAAAGTTCTGTTCACAATGTGTTTATTTTTTACTGTGATGAAAAAATATCCCGTTAGGGATTTGCTAGTGGTAGCCGTGAGTGGAAACGCAAGGTAAAAATGAACCTTTCTGGAGCTTTAACGAAATGGATTAATGATCTTTAGTTGATTCTCGATAGTCTGGTTATGTTGCATGTCTTCCGAAAACAATATATTACATTCTATTTGCAGTGCAGCAGAAATAATAAGGCTGTCATAATATGAATATCCATACTTATTCTTAATGCCTCTTTTATGGTATCTACATCAATAAGAATCAAATTAAAGGCTTCAATAAAGCTATTGATTGTTGTTTCAATATCATCTTTTGATAACAATTGCTTCTTAAAACAGGTGTTGATAAATTCGTTCAAAACCTGCACTGATATAAAGCATTTTTCGTATTGACTGAGCTTTTGGGCGACAATTTGCTGCTTTTCAGTTGGCTGACTAATAAAATAGATTAATAAAATGGTATCTATAAAAACTTTATCGTTCATTGGCTTCATCCCGGTTAAATTCAAAATCAGGTGGCAGACTGGTTTTTATCTTGCCTATTTGCTGTTGAAAACTACCCCAATCTGTTTTTTTAATTCCTGCATGATTACGCAGAGCCATATTGGCATAAGAAGTTTTTCTTTGGGCTGTAAACTGCTCATTCAGCATAATTATTCTCATGTAGTATTCCAGCAATTCATCTAAAGTCATTCCTTTTCGTAATGCATAATCCTGCACGAGCTCAAATATTACCTTG
>DYPS01000015.1 GCA_020719775.1 Desulfosporosinus sp.
AACCCCAACCCCAACCCCAACCCCAACCCCAACCCCAACCCCTTAATTAGCATAAGATATATCTAATGATCAATACCGTTTTCATGAATGAAGCTAATCAGATGAATTATTATTCAAATAACTCTCCATAATTGGCTATCTTCTCCATCAAATCAAAACCTAAACACTATGTTCTTTCTCAGTAACTTAGTGTTAAATTCTCAATCCATTTTTTGAATTGATAATATATTACATGAAATCGATCTTCCTGTTGTTGGCCTGTTTGTTGGCACTTACCTCTTGCAGCTTCCTCAGAAGCCATAACTATTGGTACACTGCTGGTAAAACCGTTGCAACTTCTGGTGCTCCTATGGCCGATGTTGCTTGGGGATACTGTGATATGAAATGCACCTACCTTTAAAAGTATTACCCTAATAGTGATTTTGTCGTAATTACCTTCACAGAATCGACCTTTAAGCCAGATTTCGCTGCCTGCTATATCGCTAAAGCTACAAATGGAACTTCATCTTATACTCTTTGGAACACCGTAGCTCAAAATACCTATTTTGAATCCAACTGTGGAGGAGACAATGAAGATTATTTCGCTCAAACTCTCGGAGCAACACCTAAATATAAAATTAGTGGAGATATTTTGGGAGTTGGAATCGGAACCGAGATCACCTATTGATGAGATAATCCAAATCATTCATAAACTTATTGATCGGACTGAATATATTAATGAGCGTGTGCAGTATGGGTTGTTAAGTTTTAGGCCATAATTTTAATGGGGATTTGTTACTCTTAGTAATAATAATGGGAGGCCTACAAGCAGAACCGTCGTGAAAAAAGCAAAAAAAGGAGAAAAGAGAAGAATGCATCTGTTATCTACGAAGAGAAAAGTATATATTAGTCCAGTTTTGCTTCCAATGTTTATAACTCATTCCGCGAGGACCTTCACAATACCATTTCGGAGATAGCCAACGAGGGAGGGTCAGTTTTTATGGGAAGTATAGTCGAAATGAAAGAAGATGAATTGTAAATTCTGTACAAATCTCTTCATAAAATAAATCCAAATGGATAAAGGCATGGCTTTAATGACCCAATTATCCTCTGCAATCTGAAAACTAAAAACTATCTACATACTCATAAAATTAAAATACCAGAGTACAAACTTCTGAATGAAATCAGCTGCTGCCCTTACAACTCCAACCATATAGCTTAATACGATATTTGGAAATTTGTTAAGGCCGAACAGGAAGAAATAATATTGTCGTAATAGCAAATTTAAAAAGAAGATGAGGTTGTTTCGGTTTACATCTATCATCCATTCACGCAACGCTTTCTCAACTATTAAAAAGGATTTGTTGTTGGTTCATAATAAAAAAAAGTTTGGAATGTTCATAGTTTTGGAAAAAGAAGGAATGGTGGTTTCATTAAAATTTACTGCTAATAAGGAGAACTTTGTATGTGTTAGCACAAGGGTTTACTTCCCAATCATCGCAAATTATAAGTATGTCAAGAAAAACATGTAAGCCACATATGGGAAGTAATGTTTATTGACCCATAGTAACTTTGAGTATTTGATTGATATGTATGCTTATCTCTGAATTAGTATGTACCAATATTAAAATGATCATTCGTTGCGTGAAAGCTTTGTCCAACTGTCCCAAATTTACTTTGAAATCATACGACCAGTCTAGTTTTCATATTTTCGCATCCATTCATGAGATTACACCTATTACAAATTCATTCGTTTACTTGGTTAACGATTCAATATTTTTCCAATGAAATCTACTATCTGAGAGGATAAGTAAATAGGAAAGTCGATTTAAACTTTTAGAATTTTGTCGTAAGTTTAATTTTAGTCAGATTTTGATTAGAATGGGGCTCTTCCAGTGCATAACTAATAGCAAAGAACACCTAAACACCAAACATCTGCTTTTTAATCATAAAACTATCCAGTTACAATTTATGGAGGAACATAATCGAGTGTGCCACAAAAAGTTTGTCTTTGACTAAATAGTGAATGAATTACTAAATTGGAGAGTAAATGGCCCAACCAAAATCACAAATTTTGAGTACATTAAAACAGTTTAAAATATTTTCAGGTTTGATGTCACGATGAATTACAAAGTTACAATGCAGATATCTGGTGCCACTCACTATCTGTCGAAAATAAAAAGAAGCTAAGTTTTATTAGAAATAGTTTTTATTTCTTATTTATTTAAAGAGACAGCCGTTTGTTGCCAGTTCTAAGAGCAAATATATCTTATAGTTGTCATCAAAAAATCCATACATTTTAAGAATGTTTGGATGGTTAGAGAATATCTGAATTTTAATCTATTGAATGAGCTGAGTTTACATTTGAGACTCTTTTAATTACTTTTTGTTAATTATTTTTATGGCCAATGCAAAACCAGTCTTTATCTCACGAGCCATATAAACATCTCCAAATCTGCCTTTGCCCAATTTTCTCCCAACTTCAAACATATTCAAATTAATATCATCCTCTTTAATTGGAGTTAATATGCAACTAAAATTTAGTAATGACTACTCAGTATTTTTCCTTCGCTCTAAATGCTAATTTTTCTAGTTAAATAGTTTTTTGTCAACCATAAGAATATTCTTTTTGATATAGTCACAAGAGTTTTATTTTTATGATATATTTTTATTATTGACTTTGAGAGGATGCTGAATTATTGAGTCGTTGATTCCTTTACCAACTATTTTTTGTTTGATGTTCTTGACAGGGATGGCTGCAACACCTTTCTTCTCAGTTTGAGAGCTCATCGGCTATATTTTTCGCAGATTTTGCTTTTTACTGGAGTCGTTGTTTAATGCTGATGTGACATCGACGAGGGCCTTGAAGCTTTTATTGCTTTGGCTTGATTGACTGTTTGATTTTTTATTGCTTTTAGAGTTAGTATTGAGTCGGCTTTGTTTGATGGAGTAAATCATGGAGTTAGGTGATGAGGTGATTTGACTCTTAATTTTAGTGGAGAAGGCAGAGGTAATCGATTTTTTCATTTTATTAGCTTATTGAGAGTTGGAAGTAGAGCGGCTGCCTAGTAGACCATTCACATGACTTTTCATCATCTTAACGAATTATAATTTTAATCAATTCTCAACTATCCTCTTAAATACACGATTTGATATTTAAAAGGGTATATCCACATGGAAGACTTCTTCTCAGACCCACAGCCTAACACTTACTCCCCTCCTTCTCATTAACAAGAATTCGAAGAACAGCAGTAGCAACCTCAGCAAACATTCTTCGCTTAAAGTAATTTTCACATAATTAAGCTCAATAGACAAATCCAACATTTAACTATAATCCTCAATTCAGTTACGATAATCCTGATGATGATGAGTTTCATCCGGCTGAGGAAGATGAAGTCACCAAACGAATTCGATAATAAGAATAGACGATGCAGAATAAACTTCGAGCAAAAGCTAACTAAGAGTATGAATTAAAACAAAAAAAGAAAGAATAAGGTAGTAATCAACTCTAGTAATTTGTGAGAGTTAAAGAAAGATAAGTTTAATCTCGCAAAAAATAAAATTGCTAAACTTAAGAGCGACATGTTGAACAACTTAAGAAAGAAAATAGCGAAGGAGGATGGGCAAAAGTAGTGTCTAATATCAAAACCAAACAAGGAGAACATCCTGGAAAGAAAGATGTTAGTAGAATGAGATAAGCCATTCTACACAGGAGAGAAGATTAAAAATGAAGTTTGATGTATATCGCACAAACACAATTCAATAGTCTTAGTTTCATTAATTGTTCTATCTCGTAAACCCATCACTTAACCACAAATCAATTGAGATAAACATCAAAGAGAAGTCTCTTAACTGCTGAATCAATGAGTTAAATATTTATTGCATTGATGTAGTAGTCTATTTTTTTTTTGCAAAGTCTCCTTTTGTTTTACTTTGATTTCGGAATATTTGACTGCTGGATTTATTTAATTTGAAAATATTCCTCAATATATCTAATTTTAAGTCATAGCTCAGTTCTAAAAATAATCATTTTGATTGAAGTAAGATGAATGAGCCAATTCTTTCACAAATCAATTCAATTTTTTATATATTTAATGTTTTTTACCCAAATCATTTGTAAGTCTTATTTTTGGTGGTGACTCCCAAAAATAACAGCCTTTCTTCCCGGAATATTTTTCATATTAGTTGTATTTTTATTATTTTTGATTGTTTGAATGAACTATAAAAATAGTTATGTCCAATTTTTAAAAATCATATCAAAATTACAAATTGTTTTGATAGGATCAACTATAATGGCTGAATCATATTTTTTTTGGAATAACTTCTTGAGCATTGACATTAATTCCGGAAAGTCAACTCTCAAAATTATGATGAGAGTGATAACAACTGAATATATTGTATGTATTGATCTCTTTTTTCCGAAATGTTAGTCTGATTCACAAAATAATTATCAGCTATCGGTTTATAAGTCTCTTCATCTGCGGGTTACCATAGTTTCATATGGCTCTACAGACAAGTTTATGACTTCAGTTATAAAATTTTTCATGATGAAACTATTAATGATAAAATTCTGTCTCAAATGAAATGTACATTACAAAAATTCTTTGACTTTAAGATGCTGTACACAATTAGAATAACTCAGCATTTTGGATGCTGCAATCATATTGACGTAAACCTCGTCGAAATATCTTATTTAAACTCTATTTCTATTTCTATATTTCTATTTATCTTCTTCAGTTATTGTTCGTTTATAATATCGTTTACTCGTTATCAAACTAATATATATATTTTTTCGTATAAAAAATACTTTTGCATTTCTTATAATTTCATAATTGATTTTTTCGCAATTGCCAAAAAATCACTGATGAATATTTGTTAGAATATTCTTACTTAGTTTATTATTGAGTTGCCAATATTAACAGAACAATATTATTAACTACTTACAGCAGAAAGTTTGTTAAAACATAAGATTTCAATCTTTTGGAATACCAAATATGAAAATATATTGATTTAAAATAAAGGCTGCCAATTATTTGGATCATTATAGACAATTATTTAAAAAATCTTTCACTTAGAATAGTAAATGAGCATTTTCAAGTTAGAGACAAAGCAAAAGTCAGACAATAAAAGGGTTAATGGTAACCTGCCAAAAATCAAAAAAAATTTAAGTCATGGACCAAAGATGATAATTAATAGTTCGATAGTAAAATTCTAAAAAAGTAGATTGATAGTGAAGAGTGGTTGGTAAATTATAAAACTATAATTTAATATCAATGGTTAAGTAGGCCAAGGGCGGGTCTGATGATGGGTTGCCCCTCATCATTGTAAATAAGTGTAGCTGGCACTAAAGCTCCCATCTTTTTGTCCCTAAGCAGGGCCTTCATCATATCCGGGGTGACTTTAACTAGTTTAGTAAAAGTTGGTTGATTTTATTGCTCTCGTCTGACAGTTGGCATCTTATTTTCTATTTAATTATAAACTATCATATTACGTATTCATTAATATATCACCAACCAGTAAGCCAATCTTGTTTAACTTGAAACACTTTTTGTTTATCATCTATCCTTCCGTATAGTTTTCAACTTCTCAATCCTCTCCTAATCAAGCATTATTAATAGAAATATGGTCTATTTTTTAACTTTTCTATTTGAGTTCAGCGGAAAATCTAAGCTATTTAACATGTTTTTTATATACCGCTGATCATTATTTGTGACAGATTCTGATACCTGCAACTCAATATTCACAACGAAATGTCCTCTTAACTGTATTATACAGCTATAACGCTCACTATATCGTCACATCTATTAATACTGCAGGCGAAATGTATCGACATTATCATGAAGTCAATCATGAGAGCTATACAAAACATTGATTAGTTGTCGAAATTGAATGGGATAGGCAAAAGATACAAATGAATTTATGATTAACAGAAATCAGTCGATAGGAACCCATGCTTTTTCAGAAAGGTTGAAGTCTTAACTTACACTGTTTAATGGCTTTCTAGCTATGTCGATTCTTCCTCCGGTTCTTGGAAGTTGTATTTCGATATGTTCCTTGACAACTTCAGCTTTAGCGTTGAAGATAGCAAGAGATTCTCCTTAAACGATATTCTTATCGTCGAAAAAGAAGGCGTTTGAAACACCAGTGTTATCACCAATAACAACTCGAACATTCTTTCCAACTGGAGTGACTGAAATCACCTAAATTTATTAAATATGTACCTTAACGATGAGATTGAGTTTAAAATCTCCAGGAGTGATTTCCTTAATTGAAGTCCATTGCATGGGAGCTCTTCTTTCTCCTCTGTTTTCCTCTCTCTTTTCTTGATATCTTGATGTGTTGCCAGTTCCCTCATTTCTATTGTTTCTATCGTAATCTCTGTCATAAGTTCTCTCGTTGTTTCTTCTGTTGTCTCTTCTGTCGTTGTTGTAGGGTTTTCTTTCTTCGCCTCCATTTCGATTATCATTTCTTCTATCAAGATCTCGATTATTGTTTCGTCTATCATCTTTTCTGTCATCATTTCTTGGAGGTCTTTCGGCTTTAGAATCATTTCTATTATCATTTATTCTAGGTCTATCCTAATTTCTAGGTTTTTAAGTTCTATCCTCTCTATTAGGTCTCTCAACTCTATCTTATCTTTTTGGTCTCTCGTCTCTATCTTCTCTCTTTGGTCGCTCTTCTCTATTATCTCTTCTGGGCTCTCTTTGTTCTCTTTGTTCTCTAGGTTCTCTTGGTTCTCTAGGTCCTTTTGGTTCTCTTGGTTCTCTTTGTTCTCTTGGCTATCTTCTATAATCACCTTCTCTTCTATTGTTACCTTATCTTCTATTATCTCCTTATCTTCTGTTATCATTGTCTCCTCTAGCTCTGTTGTTATCTCTTCTAAGTCCTCCTCTATTGTTTCCTCTATTGTTTCTTACCTGATTTCTACGTGGTTTATCTTCAAGTTTGTGTTCAACACTTGAGATATTATAAGCTTCTGAAGCATTCACAGTCACATCCTTTTCTAGAGTAACTCTTCCAAAGAGATCAATTTCGAGGGAAATATGATCTTTGATAAATCTTTTAACACCATTGCGAATAGCAACGACGTTACCTTTTTCAATGTGTTGGGCATTCTCTCCTTTAAAAAAAGCTTTTGCTGATCCAGTTTCATCAGCAACAACACAATCAACCATAGGGATTTTCAAACCATCTCTAGTGTCGATGATTTTTTTTTCAGTGCTGACAACTTTCACATAGACATTGTATCCACTGCGAGAAGTCTCAATATCCTTGACTTTGATGAACTTCGGAACTTGAAGTTGAGGTTTTTCAGACATTATTTGTTGAAACAAAATTAATTAGAATCTAATTCTTTGACTCACTAATCAAATCAATAATTTTTACAAAATTAATTACAATATTTCTTATTTTATTTTTATTGTTCAATGAACAACTAAGAATTATCTATTTTTTTAAAATAATTTATAAATGAAATACATCTAATCATCAAATTAAAAATTATTTACTTAAAACTTCTGTATTTTTATTTATTCTATTTTATGACATTAAAATTGATTTGTTATGTGTTGTTTTCTTCGAATATATAAATTTCGATTCTATTTCTGTGAATGAAGATCATCACTATCGTACTACTGTTAAGCTTGACACTTGCTCAACAGTGTAGCAAAGGAGGACTACTTTGCACTGAAGGAAAATGCCATTATCCTCGCTATGTGGAAGGATGTCTTAACTATGGACTTGATGATTCATGTTCAGAATGTTAATACAGTATTTATTTCTTCATGTAGATTATCAACTCAAAAACGGATTATGCTTTTATTCCCCTAATAATTATGGACTTGATTGTTGTACTAAGTTCGACAATAGCAGTTTTTGTATTCAATGTTCTAAAGGTCTTCTCTCCAATCCAACAACAGGGCTTTGTGAAGATAAAAAGATTGTTGGATGTATTAGAAAGGACCAAAATGGATGTACAGTTTGTGCTTCAAACTTTGATTTGATATCTGGAAATTGCGTTAAAACAGTAGTAGGATGTACAGCATTCGATAAACAATTTAACTGTATTTCTTGTGATAACACTTCAACTCTACTTAATGGGGTATGTGTTCTCATAACCAATGTTGTTAGCGTACAAAATTGTCAAACTAATAACTAATTTGGCTGTGCCGAATGTATAGTTGGATATAGACTTGATATTGATGGCTCTTGTAAACCAAGTGGAATCGTTGGTTGCATAAAATACAATTTGAAAGGAGAGTGCCTTCAATGTTTCAATCCATATTATCAACTCTTTAGTGGAAGATGTGCAATTGTAGGATGTCTTCAAGCTGAAGGTTTGGCTTGCAAATTATGTGACTCATCCTTTGGGTTTATTCTAAATAATCAAAGATGCTAAATTCCCAATTGTCTCTATTTTTCTTCAACAGGTTGTTCTAATTGCAAAAATGGATTAATTGCAGGTTCTTGGGGTTGCAAAACAGGCGGAGAAAAAGTATGCCTTATTTGCAAAATTGATGAATTTTTAGGAAAAGATGGTATTTGCTACAAAAAAGATGTTCATTGTAGTCAATATAAAAATGGAATTTGTCAAAAATGTTGTGATACTTACTTCTTAAATACCAATTTTGTTTGCGAGGCCAAACAATATGGATGTGTCTATGCAAATGGACTATGTAGCTCTTGTCTAGTTCCTTTCATTTTCAGCTCAAATAAGTGTTTAATATAAGGATGTCAATAATATTGTGATCAAGGTTGCAAAAAATGTGACTCCAGATTAATCCTTAACAATTTTATTTGCAAATTACCAAATTGCGATCAAATTTCAGGAATATCTTGTGTCAAATGCTCTGACGGATTTCAATTTGACTCCAATAACAATTGTGTTTCAGTTGATCCCTATTGCTCAATTAAAAATTCCCTCAATCAATGCTTAAAATGTCAAGATGGTTATCAGCTAAATTCTGACGGAAGATGTATCGTTTCTAAGTTAGGATGTAATTATGTTGATGGTCGTTGTACTTCCTGCAGAGCTCCTTTTATGTATACACCTGAAAGTGAAAGTTGCCAAATCGATGGTTGTCTTACTTATTTTATTGGTGGTTGTAATAAATGTACTGATGGATATAATTTTTTATATAATAGCTGTAAGATTCCAAACTGTTTGGTTTCAAAGCTTGGAAAATGTCTTCAATGTGACCCTGACTATGTTTTTAGATCGGATGGAGTATGCGTTTCAAAAGATTAGTATTGTGATAAAATGGATGAATATGGAACCTGCATTAAATGCATGAGCAGTTATTATTACAGTCAAAAACAACATAAATGCCTTAAAAGATCCCCAGGATGCAACTATGATGATCAAGACAATTGTATAACTTGCTAATCTCCATTTTCATTCAATAGTGGAAGATGTAGCATTGCTGGATGTTTAAATATGATTGAAGATGGTTGTGCTCAGTGCGAATATCCCTATCAATTGACTTCTTCAAAAATATGTAATATCCCTAATTGCCAAGCTTATAATAATGGAAAGTGTGTTGCTTGTGTTGCTGGTTTTGTACTCAGTCAAAAAAATCTCTGTGAAACACAAGATCCCTATTGTTTTACCTACAATGATAATAGAACTTTTTGTCAAAAATGTGTGAAAGGCTACAGGCTCGATTGCAATGGAAAATGCTAATATGCTGATGAGCATTGTTGGGATTTTGATTCTTTTGGAATTTGCATGAACTGTGATAGACTTTTTTACCTGAATTCATACGGAAAATGTCAACTAAGAGACCCTCAATGTTTTACATATACAAATGGATTTTGTTCTTCATGTAAATCTTACTATTTTGTCCAAGGAGGAGTTTGTATGGCCAATTTAAAAGGATGTCAAATTCAAAAAAGTTACAGTCAATGCCTTACATGTGATGATGGTTACACTCTAAAAAATGGAGTTTGCTCAGCTTCAATAACTCAACTATCATGGAATTCTGTTGATATGAATTTTTATGAAGGGGATACTGAAAAAGAGCAAGAAGATTCTAGAAATACATTTACTGTTAGCTTTACAAATGTAAGTAATTTAGTTCAAGCTCTCGGAACTGGAAAAGCAAGTGTTTTCTATAGTGTTTCAACCTTGAACAATGCCCAGTACCAAATTGATACTGTTGGAACCAATGGTTGGTCAACTAATAGTCAATCTATAGGATAATTCATTGGAATTCAAGTTAAAAATTTGCGAACATTTTATGCTGTTGATGTAAAATCATTGACAGGAAGCACCCTTAAAACATTTACAGTTCAATATTCACTCGATGGAAAGAATTTCATTACAATTGGAGATTTCAGTCTTCAAGGAATATTTTTAAATGTGGCTACAACCTTTTACTTTAAGCCAGTTGATGCTTATTTTATCAGAATTGTTGTAAAAGAAGGTGTTCCAAATATAAAATTCGATTTTTATTTCAGTGACTATCAAAAAATAAGTAAGAGCGATTCATTCGATAACAGCTCCTATATTAGCAAAATTGTTACTTAGTCCATTGATGGTATTTCTGGAGGAGTTTCAACATGCAGTGATAATGAACTTTGTTGGGCTGGTGTTTAAGCCTGTGAACCAAAAAAAATCAAAGGATTCAGCCTTGTTTACACAGCTAATTCAACAACTGATTTCGTGACAGAGGTTAAAATTGATTCATCTATTGATGGAATTCATTTTGACTGCTGGAATTCTTGTAATAGCGTTGCTTTATCAGGATCATCTTTTGTCTTCCCTGCTCCAATTCTTGCAGAAAAGATGCATGTTCATTTTTCGAAGTACACTGGACATCCCAAATTTGGAATAAAATTCGACTGGGCTTGAATTAATATTTTGATTATCGTCATTTTCATTTTAAATTAATATTTTTCTAGATTTTTTTATTATTACTTCCTATAATTTCAATGAAATTGTATCATGCCTTTTTTATATTTCTTGATAACAATTGATTATTGTATCTCTATGCTAAAGTGTGAAGAAAGACTGCTGATTATTTTTTATTCAATCAAATAAGATATTAATTGTTTATAATAACTCATAATATTCGATATGTCGATGTCCTCCTCGCTCTTTAGGCAAAAGGAATCAGATTTTTCTGCCGACATTGAAGATTTAAAACAGCAAAATCGTTTGCTTTACTAATAAAATACTACGTTGAAGAAATCACTTTAAGAACTCATCAATATTAATACATAGTTGACCTAGTCAATTGAGTAATTTAACAATTCTCATGTATAAAATTTTCCTCATATCAATCAGCAGTAAATTTAGCAACTTGCCCATCAAGTGATCTAACTTCAGCAGGAACTTGATCGAGAAAAGAATGAAAGACAAAATGATAGAGCACAGGCCAACATTAACAACTAACAAAATAATACAGTGGAGGAAACTTTGAAGGTAATCGAAGAATTGGTAAATTCCTTCAGAGTTATGCAGTAGGAGTATCAACAGGAATTATAGAGAATAGAAGGAGAACTTGAGGGGCAAAAACATTAATGGTTAAAGATGTCTGATACCATATAATAAAAACTTATTAAATTCTAAGGTGAATATAGCAAATTGCTATCTGAGTTACGTCGATCTTAAAATTTAATAAAATCACTGGAGCAATAAGTGCAATAAAAAAGTAAGGGAGTAATGCTGAGTAAAAAGTAAATGAAGATATCAACTACTATTGAAGACCTGCGTCAAACATTAGATAAACAAATAGAAGAGAAAGACAAAATAATTAAGGTGTACTAAAACTTAATTGAAAGTATTAGATTAAAACTTAATTAAAAAATAGGAGCTTGATGATTTCATATTTTGCATTCATTTTTCATTCGGCAACAAATTATGATATCCATTAATATATTTCAGGAATATACAAATAAAGACCTGTCTTACTATCAATCGAAACAATGAAAATCAATGTATTTAATATGATTGGATCAAACATCAATCACTTGAGCTACTACTTGAGCTTCTGTGACCTTTTCTTCGACCCCATTTACCACCTGTACATTTTTTACAAGGTTTGTTATTGAAGTAGTTTACTCCACTACCATAGCATTTTGGACAAATTTGATTACGTTTATAGCATCGACGGCAAGGAATATTAGTACCCCTTCTATTCACACAGCCAGTTCCATGACATTTTTTGCAATTGCCTTCAAACATAATTGGAGGAATATAGGCATTAAAAGGATTACTCCAGTTTGGTTTTAAAATGAAACCATTATTTCCCCAATTTTGATTAGCTTTAAACCAAGGATGGCTCTGCCATTGCACGTTGTTTAGTCCACCAAATCCTTGTCCTCCTTGCTGGTTTTGCCATTGATTTCCACCCTGATTTCCCCAACTTTGATTTTGATTATTTCCGAATCCTTGATTCTGATTGAGGCCTTGACCTTGATTTTGATTTCCCCATCCTGATTGTCCTTGCTGTCCTTGATTTCCCCATCCTTGCTGCTGACCTTGTTGTCCCTGATTACCCCAACTTTGCTGACCTTGGCCTTGATTTTGATTTCCCCACCCTGATTGTCCTTGCTGCCCTTGATTTCCCCATCCTTGATTTCCTTGACCTTGATTATTAAATCCTTGGCCTTGATTTTGATTTAAGCCTTGCCCTTGATTTTGATTGAATCCTTGGCCTTGATTTTGATTGAATCCTTGCCCTTGATTCTGATTAAATCCTTGGCCTTGGCTTCCCCAACCTTGATTACCTTGATTGCCCTGATTGCCCTGATTACCCCACATTAATATAAAAAATCTTATTGATAATAGAAGTAAAATCTACGAAAATTAATAATAAAGATCAAAATTACAATTAGGTAATCTTTAAATATCTTAAGATTTATCTTTAATTCTGCAGCAACTTCTTTACATTTCTATGATTTTGATATTTTTCTCTTATTTAAACCTTGGTAACAGCATGTATGAGTGATTGTGTATTTTTCATATTTTTATTTTTTCATATATTTTCTAACTGTTTTGGATATTTTTATTTATTTTTCGTTCTTATTTTTTGATTTAGGTAATGATTTTTCATTTTATTTTCATTTTTTATGTTCTTATTTTTTGAAATGAATTTTAAATAATTTAATTTATCATTTATTAATATTGATATCAATTTGTGTTGATAATTTAGAAGCAAAGAAATAGATGCATATCATTTTGATTTAGAGTTTGCGTATTTTCTTTTATTTTATTTATCTTTGCTATGTTCTTCATATTCCTCTTTTACTTGGCAGAAGTTAGATTGCACATTTGGAAGTGCAACATATATTTCAGGGTGTTTTAACTTATAATGTTGATTTAGACTGCCCTCAGAACCATAGGATTTGCCGCAGCTTTTGACTGTACACTTGTAGTACCTCTCGATTTAATCTGCATTTCTTCTCATACGCTTATTCTTTTCATTCATTCGCTCGCTTTGACTACCAAACTCTTAATCCTTTATTAGCAAAGTTAATACCTCATATTTACTGAGTCTATTCATCAAAGAGTTTTTATCTTAAATTAGTTATTTGACTTGAGTAGTTAAAGCAATGTTGGCGAGGTAGAGACGACAATACTCGTGATAATATCCGTCTTATTGATTGTTGCTTCTAGGTTAGTGAATATCTTACATTTGAAATTCCTTATCAAGTTCGAAAGAGTCCATCTTTATCCGTTAAAACCTTTATTGAAAAATTAACTTATACTCTAAAAATAAAAGACCTTATTAATATCAACGTTTTCGGATCTCTTATCGAGCAGCCAAAAAGGACTGAAGATGATTCATGACATCTTTATCTTTTATGTTCGATGTTAGTAATGATGAGTCAATACTTTGAGTCATGTTCGATCTCTATCGCTGTTTCAGCATGTACCACTTTGTAAAATCTTTCTTTAACTGCTACATTTGTTTTTTTTGCATGACTTGAATGCTTTCTATATCGTTTTTTAAGTTTTTAAGTTCGCCAGCTAAAGGCTTTGATTGTTCTTTCAGTCTCATTATTTCATTTTAAAGCATTTCCTGTTCTGGAGCTTATTGCTATTTTCCTTCTACTAAGTTATTGACTGCATTCTCTCTTTTAATATTTTATAGTTTTTATTTGTTCATTTGAATTTTAGAACGAATTTCGTTCATTACCTTTCCTAATTCTTTACCTTTACTCATTTTTTATTGAAGTAGTACCATGTTTTTTTACATGGCCTATTGTCTTCTATAGGATCTTCTGAATTGTTCAAAAGCTTGAGCTTC
Source organism: Desulfosporosinus sp. (assembly GCA_020719775.1). Classification (GTDB taxonomy): domain Bacteria; phylum Campylobacterota; class Campylobacteria; order Campylobacterales; family Arcobacteraceae; genus CAIJNA01. The sequence continues at coordinate 14,235 of DYPS01000015.1, forward strand.
ATCGAGCATTTGCTAAGATGTTAAATTTACAGGTTTGGTTAGCATTCTCTAAATGTCATCTGCATCAATTTAACTAAATTGTTTTGTATTATTCAATGTGCTATTATTAGCTTTGGACTCCATCATACTCTTTTTTTCAAATTTGCTTTGCTACTCTTATTTTCTGATCATATTTACTTCCTCCTAACTGGGAAATATCATTGGCTTATCTCTAACCACACTTCTCAGCAAATTTTATTATTAATTATTTCTCCGAACAGGGATAACTACATCATTGCTATCTCCACTCTTTTTTTTAATTAAACTCACTAATAATGCCAACTCATTATCTCTTTGCTGAACAAGTAATTTTAATCGTTTTATTTATTCTCCTGCCCGAGAATTATCTTCTTCATGAAGAACTTGAGATTTCTCCATTCTTTTACTTTCATTATTCATTATATTTTTCTCCTCATTCATACCTTTACTTCCTCCTCCTCTCTTTACTATATTTTTTAGATAATAAAAACATTAATTGATTTTCAATCTGTCACTGAGTATGATTGCGGCTGCAGGATCTTCCGATTCCACATACTAATCAACCATTTTGTGACACTCCTCAATGTCATATTTATCTAACTCATCTTTTACGTCTTCTCCTTTCAACAAAGCTATTTCAGCTTTTAACTGGGCATTTTATTTTTTAAGTCGAGCAATAATTATTCCAGGATCGACAGTTTCATTTCTCAATAAATCATTTTTAATTAGAGCAACTCTCATGGCGAATTTGCATGTTGCGATGGATTATAAAATATCTTATTCTTTCGGACTCATTGTTGCCACCATTCTCGTCTTACAGTTACCTCCTAGTGAATCTCTAAGCACCATTGTCATTAATGATTCTCTATACGGAATATGAACATTTTATCCTCTTGCCTTCTTGTTCAATTATACAATAACTCTTTAAAGAAAATGCAAGCCTAAATTGATATTAATTGCCTATTTTTAAAGTAATCCTTATACTCCAGTTGTTTTGATTCTTTCAGAACCTGACAAATCCACCAAATGAACTGAAGCCACTGTTCTAATGTCAGTGCCTGGCTTAGAAGTTTACAAATTTATTATAAAGATACAATGTGATCGAGTTGACTCATCGTTTTTTGGAGTTTTACTCACAACTCTGTTAGTATCTCCAATGAACAAATAATTCAAGGCATCTTCTTATGAACTACAAGGAAAACTCAACAAATTTTATAACTGTACTTCTCCATTGGGACCCTCTCTAGGTGTTACTTTGGGCAAATCTTCCAATTTCTTTGTAACATTTTCGACAGCCAGCAAATCATAACCAGTTGATTGATAAATTTGCAAATAACTAATGTTAACTTTAATAGTTTCTGATCTTTGCTTGCATTAATTGAATATGTAGCTCAATGTTCGTGGAATCAGTCCTCTATCTTCATAGCTTCCAACTCCTCCCGTCATTGTGAATGTTTTACCACTACCAGTTTGACCATATGCAAATATAGTGCCATTAAAACCCTCCATTGCTGAGTCTATCACATCTTTAGCTACTTTATCAAATATTTTCTCTTGCCTAGTATCCATATCGAACAGCTGATCAAACCGAAATGACCTTTTTTCTTATTTGTTATTAATGTATCCCTCATCACTTTCTTTTGGTATAAAAAATTCGGCTCTGTTATCCTCCTTGTTAATACCTAGGTAAACTCAATTACTTACTGAATCCTTTATATACGTTTTTATGCGGCCTTATCCTAAGAATGATTTAAATGGCAGAATTTTTAGACATGCTCAAAATTTTAATATTCTAATTCAAAAATTAAAAATTATCAATAAGCATTTGGTCAAGAAAATAAAACAAAAAATAATTGTAGCAATTTTGTTATGTTTGATATTATTATTATTGAGATGTAAAAGTAAACTTTATTTTGTGAAATAATTGAAAAATTTATATATGAAGGGAATTCATTTAATCGGACGGTGAATAACCCCACATTTGCAGTTAGTCCAATATAAGAAAATAAAAAATAAATAAAAAACAGATAACTTCACAAACATTTCTCTGATCAGCTTCATTAACGAAACTAAAAATCTATATTATAAGTTAAAGGCGATTTCTATTTCTATTAAAGCAATCCAATTTATACTCAATTTTTACTACAAATAGTTTGTTTCAATTTACTATTTAATTTCATTTGATAATCGTAATTTTTATGCCATAGCCAATAAATCAGCTTATAAAACTTAAAATACTTAACATTATCTCTCACTTCAGTTGATTTAATTTCTATATTATCAATTAAAATATCAAAAATAAAACAAAGTTGTTATTATTTATTAGAGCGAATGGTAGATAATAAAGTGAAAGGCATAATTAGCATTTTGTTCTAAATAAAAATATCAATTTTTGGATTTGTGTTTTATCCTAATGTGACAGTTTAGAGCAATTTTAGATGAATATTTACGATTACAATCTGGAAATGTGCATTTGATAATTTTACCAAATCTCTTTTTGTTTCTTTAAAACTGATGAGTTGTGTTTGTTTACAGCTGCAAATTGAATACAGGATGATTAAATAGTTGTTGAGTATTGGTCCTAATTTATAGTATTGTAGATTGCAACTATGTTACTTGCTAGATAAGCCACTGCTGCTGAATAGATAGAGATTGAATTGCTTGAAGAGTATGAAATGTGCCCTCAGAAAAAGTATGCTACTCGAGTTTAATCAAATGGTTTGTGACTTATTGGTGAGTCTAGTTAGAATTTCGCATCAAATTTTGATAAATTGTAGAGTTATTTATTTATTAAAATATTCAAAATATTTATCATACTTTCTCGTTTTGCAGCTATAATTTTCATTATTGAAAATCTTTGATATGAAGAATTAGATTCGAAATAGTTCATATTGAATCACAATCAATGAAATATATAATAACAAACCTAATTAATAATTAACAAACAATTGGAAACTATTAATATTCTTTTACCTTTGAATTTAATTTATAGCTTCGTAAACACAATAAATATTAATTTATTTCATAAAATAAATGAAATCACATCATTACTGAGCATATTTCATTTCTCCTAACTTCGACCAACATTTGTAATAATCTTTATCCACTTCTGCGAATTCATTTAAGGCATATGTAGTTGTTTTCAATAGATACCCTGATTCAAACATGAAGGCCAAATTTGTGTCAGGAATCTTATAAGGCTTTTGCTCACTCAGAACGAATTTTTAATAAGAATCAGCATCAGGACCATGAGGAGTCATTACTGAGTGAAGAGAAGAACATCCAGGAGCAAAACCTTATCCCTTTGCATCATATTCACCACAAATATTGCCCATAAATTCAGTCATACAATTACGATGATAATATGGTGGCTTGAAGGTATGTTCTGCTACAAGCCATCTGGGGGGAAAAATGACGAAATCCAAAGTGGCAGTGCTGTATAGTAAATAATGTACCCTTCCATGGCTGATTTAACAGTCATCACAGTGAAAATAGAAGGATCAGGATGATCATAAGAGATTGAACCAATTGTGTTATAGAGTTCTAAGTTATATTTATAGGGAGAATAGTTGCCTTTCCATCCAACAACATCATAGGGACTAAACTCACATTTGCATTCATATATCTCACCTAAGTATTTGTTGTAAATCTAAATATAAGTAGTTATACTTTCCATTACTCCTTCTTATCTTCGAACCAGGCCACTGGAAATTAAAAATCTCCGGGGTTGGCCATTCCATTAGCTCCGATTGGGCCTAATTATGGAAGGGAAAAGTGATGTCCAAATATTTATGCTACCCACCCTTTTATTTATCCTTACACATCAACTGAGAATTTTATTCCTCTAGGTATAACTAAGATCTCCTTTGGTCTCACTGTTAGCAGTCCATTTAGAGTTCTGATGTGCATGATACCTGCATGGGGCACGATTAAGAAATCACCATCGGAATTGTAAAACGCTGACTTGCCCATAGATGCATTGGCACTATAAGCATAAATAGAAATTCCTTGCTTTAAAGTGGGCTCTCCAGCTCCCATCAATGAAGTTAAGCCCTATACAAAGTTAACAGATCCTTCCTTAACGGAAGGGATGGCTTTCCATCTCAATTGGTTGGGGTGAGATTCAATGTTTTCATTTTGGAGATAACTGGCGATAATTTTGAAAGGGTATTTTGATTTCTCATACTGCCCCTCAACGGCAGAAGGCCTCAATTTATAATACCACACTTTTTGGTTCTCAGCCCTCTTAACTGTAAAGGCGGTTCCTGTGAGCTGTTCAGCATAAAGTCCATACTTAAGCTTGATGGGGCTATTTTGACCTAAATAGAAAGAAAGTTACCAAAGGGCACAGCACCTGCAAGGGCTTCGGTGCTGAATGAGTTTCCAAGTCCATTTTGGTACTTGATGTTTGCGTAAAGATCTGAGGTATTATCCATTTGTATAATAGGAAAGCTTATATTTATGAACTATAAATATTTTAAATCAAACAGTCAATGGAATAAGCCAAAGGCTTGGTACGCACCATCGCCACAGCAGAAGACCCTTCACTTGTTAGATGTTTTAGAGGTCATGAAAAAGCAGTAGCCAGTGTTGGATTTTCCAAATAAATGTACAAATTCAAATAATTAAGGAAACAAATTGTGTCAGGCGGAGCTGATGGTCTTGTAGAAGTATGGAATTTTAAACCACAAATTAGACCCTTCAAGTTTGTTGGGCATAAAGGACAAGTCAATGATGTGCTCTTCAATGCAGACTCAACCAAAGTTATTTCTTGTGGAGATGATCGCGAGATAAGAATTTGGAAAAATTCAGTGTATTTTTTGTTTTATTTAGAAATGGCAAGCACAAAGCCGTGAAAGCTCACTCAGGTCCAGTTTTGAAATTGAGTTTATCTCAACAATAAGATTTTTTAATGAGTTGTTCTTCTGATAAAACAATCAAAATGTGGGATTTATAAGGAAAATTTAAGCAATCTTTTGTAGGTCATACAAACTGGGTTAGATAGTGTCAAATATCTTTTGATTAAAGACTATTGCTTTCTTGCTCTGATGATAGAAGTGTTAAACTTTGGGATATTACCAAAGCAACAGTTTCAGCGACCTTTTGTTAGCATAAATCCTAAGTTCTCAGTTGTAAATTTACTCCAGATGGAACCTGTATTGCAGCTTCAGCGATTGACGGTACAATTAAAATTTGGGATACACGTCTTGGCAAAATGATCCAACATTATAATGCTCATGATAGACCAGTTAATAGAATTGCTTTTCATCCTCTTGGATATCATATGGCTTCTGTATCAAGCGATAATAAGATTAAAATATGGGAGTTGAAGCAAGGAAGATTAGGTTGGACTGTATTTGGTCATGAAGGATAAATTAGAACAATTTAATTCAATGAAAAAGGAGATTATTTTGCAACTGGTGGTGATGATAAACTTGTAATGATTTGGATGAGTAACTTTGATAGAGAACTAAACAATGGAGGACGTGGAGTTTAAAATAATTTTAAAGAAAAGGCAAATGGAGATGGAGTCCAACCATTGTTCAAATCCAATAAATTGGGTCTGGATATTAATCCACCTTTCAATGAGACACAAAATTCAATTGATAACAGTAAAGTTAAAACTTCAACTCGAAGTTAGCGATCTGATGTACTGATTAATTAATTTAGAAAATTTCAGAGTTAATGTCATTTGAACTTTAGAAAATAGTCAATCAGTTAGAACTGATTACAAAAAGCTTGGATTTCATTGATCGCAATGTTTCTGACCATTAAAAAATAATAGATAAGCTACTTAATACTTAAAAAGTTGACAATATTATGAACGAAATGGAGGAAAAGAATTTTATGAACAGCCAAATTTATAATTCAGCTTGGGAAGCTCACAAAAATCTTGAAGGATAGGAGTATGTAATTTTCAAAAGCGAGCATTCAGCATCCAAATAGGATTTAAAACTTTAAGGAGATGAGGGGGATTATTAAAGGTTTATGGCAGAGTAGTAGGCCAAGCTGCAGCAGTTTAGACAACAATTACAGTCTGAATAATAAGGAATTTAATTCCAAATTGGAGAGATGCATGTGCAAAATGAATTTTGATAATCTTTTTGATATAGTATATTATTCTTTTGGAATTAAACTCAGAGTGGAAAAACAGTCTAAACATATTAAAAATATCAATAGGATCAATATTAAAAGTCTTCTTATAAGAAGCCATCTAAATATTCTCTTTTTAACATCACCTCCATACACTACTCACTCATTCATGAGACTCAGTTTGCAGAATTAGTTGATTTTTTTATGATATTATCATAAACTTTTTACTTTTTTATTAAAAAAAATTAATATCTAATAAATTTTCTACTTTACTTGTTCAAAGAGGTGAGCACTCTATATTTTGTGAGACTAGAGAAAATTTAATCAAAACTATTGATGAAAGTTGTTGGTGGAGTTATTATTTGTTAAAAATAAAATAGCGAAATTCAAACAGATTTGAAGGAAGTAGCTCATAGATAATTTAGATGGAAAAACCACGTTCTCTGTAAAGTATGCTTCGAGATCACAGCATTACTGCTGACGAATTCTTCCAAGTTCAAGGTATTGCCCAGCAGATCAGGAGCAATCTTGATCGCTTTGTTACTTATTGTCGCAAACATCGATAATTCACACACCGCATGATTACTCTCGCACTTAACATCACCTACTCAGAACTCGAAGACAAAAATCTCAAATCTGCATCTTATGCTATCAATGAAGTCTTGGGTAATGAAGAGACAGCCATCGCTTAGCTCTTTTTTTAATCTGATATAAAGAATACTTCATAGGCCAGTGACATTCCTGAAGAATTAGATGGGGGCATTCAAAGCGAGGCCTAACGGCTTTTTAGGTTCGACGATGATGAATAAAATGAAATGCCTTAATAATAGAGAGCAATTGAGCTTGAAAAATATTAACTTGTAGGTCTTAGTTTACAAATTCTAAGAGCACCTTAGCGTAATGAGACTTGTCTTGGCCATTTGCATAAAATATATTCTTTTTTGATTAGGCACAATCCACGTCCAGTACTTGTTTATTTTGATGAAAACAAGGAAAAGAGATAACTTCTCTTAGGAAATTTAAGATATTCTTCAGTAAGCTCTTTGGTTGCTCAACTCCTTACATCTGAAGATAAGTCTAAGGTTTATGAACATGAAGGATTTAAAAAATAAATTATTGAGTTTATCATAGTTGAAATGTTTCGGAATATTGAGGATTAAGGGTACTTTGATGGGCTTATGATTTTGATCTAGGAAATAATTAACACCACCAAACAATCTTATTATGATTACTTCTAGGACTTTAAGAGAGTATCAAATTTGTTGGTCAGCAAAGACATCATGAAATAATTTTACAACATTATCATTAAAAAAGAATAAAAATCCTTTAGAAATGCATCAAAATTTTTAGAATATCTTTTCATCAGAATAAATACTGAAAGAGAGGATAATAATTATTACAATCGAGGCGAATAAGCATAGCCCTCTATGAACTTTTAAATCGATATATTCTATGAGAATCTCAATCAACTTATCAGCACAATTCCTCATATTCAATCCTTCGTAAATAAAATATAACTCAGCAAAGTTTAACTAAAATATCTTATTTGTCTTTCCTCGATGCTATATTCAGCAGCACAAAAATCAAATCCTACCACTACAGTTTAAAAGAGTAGTCTTTCATCGCACTACTAGTAAATACCAAATTATTTAGGATTGCTATAATAAACAAGAAAAAGCTGGTGTATACAAAAATAAGTTATATACGCTTGTAAACGCTATTATATCCAAAGCTGACACTGAATAAACTACTGAATTTTTGAGTAACAATCAAAATTTATATTAAAAATATTTCAGCAATATAAAAGCTGCTAACTACTCTAACTCAAAAATTTATAATAAAAACGAAAGCTCTGCGTTCGATATTTCCATCATCAAATAATTCAGTAAAAAGAACGATTCTGTCATAGTAGATGCCTCAAAAGCCATTGGAAAAGATTTTAAAAGAATTTGCAAAAAATTTGAAACAAAAATTGCTAGCTTTCAAAATAATTCTTTTTCACTTGAAGAATAATCTAATTTTTATCAGTATAATGTAGGCTATAATTAATATAGAATTAAGTACCAATTGGTAAACCCAACGAAAATACAAATCCAACTAATTTTTCACTAAATTTGGTAGGGAAAAATAATATATCAATTCCAATTTTACATCTACCTGAAAGAAACCATACTGAATCAGATGATAATAAAGAAAGAGAAAATAGTCCCAACAGACGCTAATAAACTTAGTTTAAAATCAATGGAGTGAAAGAAGTTTACTAGGTCGAAGAAGTAGTGGTGTTGACGGACAGCTTTCAAAAACTAAATTTAGAGAATTGTTCTGGTCATATGAGTTCACCTCCAGAGTTGAATCGAATCTAAAACGATGAGATGAGAAGAATTGATGTATCTCCAGTGAAGCCAGTCGCAATTTAAGAGCCTAAAGTCAATCAACCTGAGAAAGTGAAGGAGATTAAGAAATGCGGGTAGCAAGATAGTGAAAATAAAGTTCGTTTCTATTCCCGTCATCTCCACATCTTTGCATGATTGATATCTTTTTTATGACATCTCGATTAATAACTTAGGATATGATGCACAATTCTCAATTCATCTTTCAAATGACTGATTAATTATATAACTATTATAAATGGCTGAGAAGCACGAAAGGATTGAGGAAAGCGACGATTAAGACTTTGAAAACATGAAAGGAGAAGTTTTCTAAAGCACCTGTTATTAATCTTGCTTAGAATGTTGTGGTAACTTAACCGGATGCTTGAAGATTTGGTGTCCTTGTATGTGCTGCTGCTGCAACTCGCCTGTCTATCAGATCTAAACAGCCAAAGTTGGAGTTCACCAATCATTTGGTCGTTTCAAAAAAATTCTGAAGCCAGGATTTCACATAATTAATCCTATCAGTGAAAGTGTTATTGAGGTTGATCTCAAGACATCCATTTTTGAAATGGCCCCACAGCAGGTTATCACCAAAGATAATGTAACTATGCTCATTCAAACCGTTGTCTACTACAGAGCTATAAATCCATTTAAGCTTGTATATAAATTAAGGAATAACACAGCTCAAATCAGAGAATTTATCAAATAAATTTCATACTCAGCTTTAAGAAGTGTCATTGGAGAGAATATCTTTCAAGAGTTACTCTAGCATAGAGCTAAATTAGCACTCTAACTTGAAAATTTTGTAAAGGAAAAAGTATATCCTTGGGGTTTATTTATTGAAAACATTTTCATAAAAGGTATTTTTCAATTTATGTAGATGTTATTCTGTCCCCTTAAGTTCAACGAAATCTTCAATCTGCAGCCATTCAAAAACGAATTTCATAAGCTACCATTATTTCAGCAAAGGCTGATGTTGAATCTGCAAAGTTACTGAAGGAAACTTCTTAAATTTTGAATTCCTCATCCGCCATGCAAATTCGATATCTCGAGGCCATCCAAAATATTGTGAACAAATCTGCAACAAAAACTATCTTCATGAGTTTGAAGGGAAAAGAGTGATTGCTGATTTATATAATTTTTAGAATAATAGCAAATTCGATGATGGAAGATTGGAAGAAAGAAGTCGATCACAGTGATACTGCTACTTCTGGTATATTATAACTCATTCAGATTTCTACCCTCAAAAAAATCAAGAAGAGAGAAAAACAAACAGTCACACTGCAAAATTGGAGAGCGGAAATAGATCGTACATTGAAGTAAAAAAATATATAACTTAGGGACTAGAAGAACAAATAGCTAGGATCAAGGAGTGCTTGAGAACAAATCGAGATTGGACAAAGGTTATTCTACAATTATTTAGAGATTAGAATCGAAATAGGATCTAAAGAACTATGCAGATGAAACTCACGAAGAGTTAGTAATTTTACATTCTAAAAACCAAGCTGAATTAGGATTAACTAGGGATCATTTTTAAAAAGGTATTTCTCATCTTGAGAGATAATTGGCTTGTTTCCGTAAATAATGGAAGGAGACAAAGGATAAAAATTAAGTAGAATTAATTGAAACTGTTGATGATCTCAAAATTCTAAAGAGAGATAATGAAACAGCAATAAGTGCATTAGTCAAAGATACAAGTCTTCAAGTTAAAACAAAATTTGCTATTTTCAGTAAAGATTTGAAATAGATGAAAAAAATGAGAAATGATAGAAAAAATGGAATTATGCAACAAATCGAGTGTTTAAGGGGAACTATTGACGATCAAATCGATCAATAGAGAAAGAAAAGATCAGAGTATGAATAAATTGTTGTTAAATTATTGGACAAGACATGTGAACAAGGAGAACGTCTGCTGAGAAGAATTTGTTGATCAGAAACAATTACTATAAACATTTATATATTAATCAATTATTCAATGCATATTAGCGACAATGGACTGAGCTGCCAAGTTGAAAGATAAGTTAGTAGGATTATGCTTCCTAAATTACTTTCTATCCTGCAGCTGATTCTTAGATATTTAGTCCATCTCCATTGTTTTTGAATACTAGTCTCTTCTTTTGAGCCATTCTGCATCATAAGCATTATAATACTATGGGTTACTCTTGTGTCTATTGTTGGCCAAAATAGGGTAATGATTTTATTCTCTTTAACTAGGCTATTTTTATCGATTACTATAGCTTTATGATCTTTTGCTTTATTATTGATTTGTGAGAGTTTGATATTGTTGATTTTATAGCTGATGCTGCTGGTATTGTTGAATATATTTATTACTTTGTTATTAATAATTTGAATACTTTTGAGATTGTTTTTCTATTTCTGCCTTTAAATTTTGTTTTTATACATGTCCTTGATCAATATGTGAATAGTATGGCTTTGGTAATAAATTTACATATTTACTGCCGTAGTTTGAAGTTTGTTGTGCATATATTGGCTGTTCCATTTGATTTTGAAGTCTTTCTTTTTCAGGATTGTTGCTTATTCTGCTTACATTCAGACCTTCTCCACTATCAATAGGTTTATTTCTTTTGTCATTAATAGTTTCAAACTGTTTAATCGCCATCTATCTTCTCTTTTCATCATAAGTTTTTTATTTATGCTATCGCATATCTAGTGACTGGTTGTATCTTCTTGCTAAATCTTATTGGGCTTTGAGCTTGTTTTTTATTGATTGGTTCATTCTCGTCCCACTTGCAGCACCCTCAATGTCGATCGTATCCAAATTTCTCATATAAGTTTTATCAAGAGCCAGTCTGTTTTAGAAGGGATAGCGTTAAGGACTCTTCAATACCCCACATTACTCGATTTCAGAATGATTAAATTTTTGAGCATAATGTTTGCGACCGTTGTCTGTAAAGTATTATTGACCAGTGGGTATCTCTGAGGGATACTCTTTAGGCTTACGATTGTACCAAGCCCTATCAGGGAGATAATCTTGCTTATAAAAAGGGTTAGCTTTGTGATAAGAGAGCTCGTTATATCTCATAATAAATTTATGAGATGCTTTTTGACTAATTATAATAAATTGTTTAACAGACATATATGGAGCATCGCATCTTCGGCAAAGAGCTGACTAATCTACAAGAAGCTGACCCAAATAGATACAAACGCAATTACTCTTTTCTACATGGAGACCGCCTTCGCGATCATAGCCTCAATGCCAACAATCTCAACAAGGGCAACGTCACCAACAGACTCTCGAACCGCAGTCAAATCGTGCGTGAGTAAAAGAAAGCTCCAGAAGCGCGAATTTAATTGACCGATCCTCAAATGGTTCCATAATATTTCTTTGAGAATATGCAATTCATGAAGCAAAAAGAGAAAGAAACCTATACTCTCACTAATTATATTCCAACCCATAAGACCATTTCCGAACAATCAAGAGCCAAGCTAATCGACTGGCTCAGTGAACTTCATTACAAATATAAAATGTTCCCTGAAACAATTTTCACTATAGTTTCTCTTGTTGATCAATATCTTAGTCTTAAAGAAATACCACTTAGTGAACTGCAACTAGTAGGTGTTGCTGCTTTGTATATTGCTGCTAAGTTTTAATAGACTTATCAAGTTCCTCAAGTCAAACAATTAGTTTCATGTTGTGCTGGTCAATATACTTCAACTCAAATTTTATAAATGGAAGCAGATATCATCAAAATGCTTAATTTCGAATTGATTGTCAACTCAACTTATAAATTCTTTGAGCCTTTGGCTAAAATTATAGGTCTCTAGCCTAAAAATCAGCATTTGGCTCAATATGTACTTGAGTTGGCTATTCTTCAACCTCGTTTCCTAAATTACGCTCCTAGTCTGATGGCTTCTGCTTCGATTTATTTGATAAAAAAGATTCGCAAAAGCTAAACTAATTGGAGTGATTTAATGACATCAATGGTTGGCTACAAATAAAATGAACTAAAGTCTTGTGCAAAAGAGCTTTGCAACTTACTTGAAGGAGCTGCTGATATCTAAAACAGCAAATCAATCAAGAAAAAGTTCTCACTTCCTGCTTTTCATGAGGTTACTAGAATTAAGCTTGAGAGAAAATAGAAGAAATGATAATTAAATTTAATATTGTTTGAATTATTACTAACAAATAGTATATTGAATAGAATCAAAATAAATAGTTTAAAAAGATATAATAAAGGTAATACGGATAAATTACAATCACAATCAAAGTTTAGACAATGTTTGCACTTCTTTTAAAGATGACTTGGCCACTTCCATTGGACTCAATACTGAACTATATACGCTTTTTCTGAAGAATTTAATATTGTTCTACAAGCCCTACAACATTTAGATAGAACATATGACTTCCACAATTGATTCTTTCTTCTTACCCCCTGCAATTAATTTGATTATTCCTGCTTTTTTATAGGCCTAAAAAGTGTTTTTAATTGATTCCAAAGAGCAAGCTTCATAATCCTAAATCACCTTTTCTTAATATAAAGATTCCATAAACCACTGAACTGTATCAAAAAATTTATTTAAAGAAGCAGTTTCATGCTTTCTCTATTGACTGCGAGCAATCGTAATGATATATACCAAAGAAGCCCAATAGCATTCTATTTGAGATTTTAAGAGGGAACAGAAGAAAGCAATCATTCTGGGGCCTGCAGAACTTATAACAATTTTATTTTAATTTTTAAGCTCAAGGATTAGGTTGTCTTGCATTTTTTGGATGACATTCATGAAATCGTTATAGTTATCAAGACTATAATCAATATAGTATTAATTCCGGAGTAATTACATCAGAAATTTAGTTTGCTCATGAATTCTGGAAAGGGGGATACCTTCTTTTGTATTAAGCTGCTAGCCGAATGAAGCAATGACGCAACCAACAAAAGCTTATGGTAAAAAGGCATGAGTTAAAGTATTTCTATAGTATGATAGCATTAATATTTTTTGAAACTCATCTCCAGCGCTGATAGTCAGTTCAAAAATATTTTTCTTTGTCTTAATTGTGATACCACTCAAATATCCAATTGCATTTCTGACTGCAACAGCTGAAGAATTTTAATTAACTCCTCCAACTTTGTATCCCTTTTTGAGAATATACTTTGCTAATTCATTCACCATTTTAATTAATAGATCTTAGCTAATTCCCTTTCGATACAGAAGCAATACTGATGAAACAATAGCTGTGGACATTATTACAGTTCCATTTGTCATTCTTGTAATTATTTCTTTACCAAGTTTGCCAACTAATAACTTTCTGAATTATGGTCCTTCTCCTGTTCGGCCATTATTAATTTATATGTTTCTTATTTAATTTGCAAATTATCTTGCCATCATTGGCTTGCAAATCTAAACGTAAACGCTACCATGGTTGATCTTCAACTGAGGCATTGCTTTTATAACTCTCCATAAAGACTCTGCTACTTTTTATTATCCTAAAAGCTATCCGGGGAATGTATCACCTTCAAGAACTTTTTAATAATTTACAGTCATTGGGATTAAACAAACTTCTGGTACTTTACCATGAACTAAGGTGTCTAATACAATATTAAGTATTTCAAATCTGGGAGCCAGTATTTTACCTGTTCTGGAACGAGTTCCTTAAATAAAAAACTAAAGAGTATTTCCTTCTCTTAATAATAACTAGACATATTTATCGAAAATTATGTGGTAGAGTCTTGATTCTTAATAAATATTTTTTTGGAAAAAGAAGGCTCCTGAACTGCGAACCAAAAATGGCAATAAATGAGCTTGAAGTAGAACTTAATCAGCGACAAAGTTAGGTAGCCTTAGTTTATAGATAAAAAAAATGTAAGAGACTACTAAAAAATCTAGATAGGATCGATGTGTTGGAAGTAATACAATTGGAACATCACTATTTTGTTAAATTTATCGAATTTGTTCAAGCATTTCCATATTTATGTTTATTTTTTAGAAAATACTTTTGAATGCTTTGTGGATTGTCCAAGCCATTGTTCGAATGACTGGAGCTTTAACTTCTCCAATAATATATTATATTAATTTTTAAGCTTAAAGTTTAGTTGAAAGAGTTGCTTTTTCAATTGTAGTCTTGTTTTTTTAGCTAAATTTCAAAGCCTCAGATTATATTGCTTTGAGTACTCTACTTGATGATAGAATTTTAGTTTTCATTTATGCAATAATTTTTTTGCGATTGAAAGGAATCTAAGTATTTAAGGCCCATTTTAAATCAGCAAAATAATCGTCTTAAGAATGGAGTCTTAGTGGATTCGAATTCAAAGAAGGCATTTCTACATTTTCCTTGAGGATATATTTTTGAATCCCATAATTATTGATTTGAACATATCGTCTTATGTCTATTTCAGCAATATCAATCAAATATTATTTTCTTTATTACGGAGTTAAAAAATCCCAAAGTTTTTTGAAATTTTTGCATTAATAGATCCATTCATTTCTTACAAAAAATTAAAATATTTTAGCTACTTATTATCCTCTCTTTATAGTTTTATTCATTTTTTGAGCATTTTTTTCATGCTGCTTGCCTAAAAATGGAGCAAGTCTCAGGTAAGCTTGAACAGGAATTTGCCTTTGAAGCTTTTTCAATCTAATTATCCATTCATTTTCTGTTACTGTGACGTATGCCTTTCCAACTTTCGATTGAGAAACATTAGAGTTCCAAAATTTAATTACTTCTTCTTTAATCTCTCCCCACGTCAATGGATTTCTATCAGATGATCCAACATGATATATAGGCAAATTTTTTGCCCCGAAATTCAATGCACTTGCAACAATAATAGTTGCAACTACAACATCAACAGGAACAGTATCTCCTATTTTTTTTAAATTTCCCTTTAGCTATTTAACTATACCCAATCCTACAAACATGAACAGAGCAGCTGCAGCCGCAATACTATCAATCCAACCTGGAAATGGCTAAAGAAAACTTGTATTGATAATTGCAGGGCGAACAATACAGACAGGTAGATCTCCTTGTCTTTTTCTCATAAGTCTTTCACATAAATTTTTAGTGTAAGTATAAGTATTTGGATACTATCCTAATAACTTAGGAGTGTTAGCAATAAGTTAGCTGAGGGGCAAAGATTACAGATATTTAATTTGTTGTTCAGGGTCAACATCTAAATATATTTCTAAGTACCTTTATCATAAATTTATTATTTAATTAGTCCTCTTTGATCACAGTTGACATAGCAAGTTGAAATATGCGTGAAAATATGAAGTTTCTTCACTTTTCTGGCTAATTCTAGCATTCTTAGAGATCCCCTAATATTACTATCGATAGCATGATCAATCCTAGCATTGAAATCTATGCTGGCAGCGCAGTTAATTATGATGTGGCAGTTCTAAATTAGCTATTCGAGGATAGCTTTGCTTAAGCCTAACTACTATTTTTGAAGATCACCTTGACTAAATAGATGTTTGAATACATCGGTATAATTTTATTTTGAATAAATTCGTCAAATCTTCCCTTGTGGATGTTGCGAAGTCGATCGAAACAAGGACTACTCACTATTTCCTTCTTAAATCTTTAGTGCAAATTAGAACCTTATTTGGCTCTAATGAGAACATAGATTTTGTCGACGCAGCTTAGGGAATATAGAAATTTTTAGAGTAAAACTTTACCAAGAAAGCCTGTCGTTCCTGTAATGAGCACTCTTTTGCCTGAAAATCTTTACTTGATTGACATATATTCAACACTGACAATAACAACTATAAAATATATCCATCGACGTATTAATCATAAACAGCTGTAAACAGCATCCAGTTGGCTAAAATTATTTTTATTTATTAAAAAATAAGATTTTATTTATTAAAAGAGATAAATACACAAAAAAGAAAATAGTTGTCCAATTTTGTTTTAGTTCGACAATATCCTGTTGAGTATATTTTAAAAGCAATTGATACTATCTCTTGAATATTAGTAGGACAATTGTGTTAAGTGTTTACAACCGACCATAGCTCAGCTGGTAGAGCGGAGGACTGTAGAGTTGCGTGGTTATCCTTAGGTCGCTGGTTCGATTCCGGCTGGTCGGAGTTTTTTATAAATCTTCATTTTTTGTTGTTGATGTAAAAAATCAGTAAATCAAATAACAAGACATCAATATTCAATTAATGTAAGACATTTACTAGCATAACTTTCTTTTATTGATGATAATTTTAGTGATACTTATAATTTTGTGTCCTTGACAAAAACTTTAATCATTAAATCTTTTTGTTTCTCAGTCAAAAGCATAGTACTAGTCTATTCTTGGTAGTAGCAGACTTTTATTTTAACTGCGTCTAGCTCTGCTTTGAGAATGAGACAATTATGGGTTCGTAATGTTGCTGTTTGAGTTATTATAGCTGCGCATTCTGACTATCCTTTCAACAATTATATCATTCTCTTGCTGAAGATTGCGATCCTTACGTTCTCGTTGCATTTTCCTCGAATGCATGTTCAATGTGAACAATTTCTTTTGCAATTCCTCGTCAGTAGAGTGTCCGAAAGAACTCTTTCTTTGACTTATTTCTGCTATTCTACGAATGAGGCGCATGTTCTACATTTCCTGTCTTCTTTTTTGTTATTTTTCATATGCATTAATGTGTTTTTAAAGCTTTACTTTTCTATTAAGATATTCGGATAATGAATTTTTGGGTGATTTTCTATCTATTTTGAATTGAAGAGGAGAAGCTTCGCCTTAAGGATCAGTTCTATCGATGTCACTTGCTTTTTCATGATGAGTGTCACTGCTCATAAATAAAATAATAACTAAATTAATAATAATTCACAAGATAGCTTCGACAATTATTATTTTTATTTTTTAATTAAAATTATTACTTAATCTTCATTTTAAATAGAAGAGGATGTATTTTTATGGTTTGAACAAAGCAATTGATGCTGAGAAGTAAATGCATCATTGACTCATTAATTTTTAATTTAGATTCAAAATGTGATGAATCCACTATAAACAACTAAATATTGTGGGTTTGAACCATTTTTACAATAAAAAGTTTACACTTTAGTATTTTCGTTTTTAAGACTCAAAAATAATTATCGTGAAAAATGATTCAAAAAAAATGAAATTTTGATAATAAAGTTGATATTGTTTGTTCTGCAGAGCCAATTATGTCAAAGAGAACATAAAAAATGAAGATAAGAATTGAACAAAATGATCATGAAATATTGTCATTAATTTTGAATAGAAATCAGCGAATTATAATTAATTTTATAGCAAAAGATATGAAAGATCAAGTAGTGATACTCTTTCTTCTGATTGCTCTCATTCACTCTCAAGTCTATGGCCGCTATAGCACATCTTATTTACCAGTTTGGGGACCAATATTAGATAAAGTTCCTGTTTCTACTGACAAAGGAATGACTTTTCATAGTACAGCTACTCCTGCATCTGGTAATAATTTTGTTCAAGAATTTAGCTGCAGTGGTTGTGATCCCTACAATGGAGACACCTCTTGCTCAACCTCTCTGCCTCTTCTATGCATAGTGAACCCGAAATCCATCCCAAGAACATTTTACAGTTTTCAAGATCATTATACTTCTTCTGCCTATGATGATGGAGGATACTACAATGGATGGACTGGAGGTATATTTGTTGTCACCGAACCAATCATCGGAATTAGTATTGATACTTATGAGGCTGGAGATAGTATGTGCAAACAGAGATTTGGATCAAATACAAAATTTGCTTAATTTCATGACGGATTTTACATGAATTACATGAATCAAAGTCCTATCAAAACATGGAATACATGGAGTTGGGATTAAGCGGTACCAGGAGGATGGAATATATGGGGTCTCTCGAATACCAACTAAACTGGAAAAGTATGGGTATGGATTAACGACCAACCTTATGGAAATTGCAACAATTATTGACCTCATTTATTCAAACTTTATTAATTTATTTCTTGGTATTATCAAAAGCACGAAGAACATGTATTTTGTAAATAATTTTATTAATACTTATCATAAATATTCAATTATAAAATGCTGTATTTCCAACAATAAAATGAAACAATTCTAAAAATGCGATTGAAGTAAAATAAAAATACAGCTATTTTATTGAATCATTTGCAAGTCAAATATTCGCAATATTTTTAAAAAATTATTGCATTGGCTGCTGCAATATCTATCTCAATAATAAATAGCAATGAAAATGTAATGAAACAAAAAAGGACATATATTTGTTTAGTTATGAATGGCTTTGCTTTTGTATTTAAAAATATTATAAGGCATATTTGATTAGATTCCTTAAAAAATGAAGAATTTTTAAAATATATAATTGCTCTGTTGAAAAGCCAGCTTTAAAGCTAACTTTTTTTCATCAGCTGCCTATTATGATAAATTGAATTTGAATTAAGTTTTATTTAATAATATTTGAGTAAAATATCTTAGAGATGTCATTCAACCCCAACGATTACGTTACCCCCTACTGTTCTCTCGAAGAAGTTCTTGAAATCAAGAAAGCTTTCGATTTGTTCGATCGCGATTTGGGAGGAGCCATTGATCCTAGAGGTATAACTTTACCTATACAGAATTGAAAGTCGCCATCAACTCCCTTGGTATTGAAGCCAAAGCCCAAGCTGTCTATCAAATGATTGCTGAGCTTGATAAGGACGGCAGTGGACAAATCGAGTTCCCTGAGTTCATCTACATGATGACCACTCGTCCCTCAGACAACGAGAGCAGAGATGAAGTTCACAAAGTTTTCATTACCTTCGACAGTCAAAAGACCGGTACTGCTTCAATTATTCAGGATTCATCGCTCTTAAGGATTTGAGAAAAGTCGCTAAAGATTTGGGTGAACTTACTGATGATACCGTTCTTCAAGAAATGATTGAGAGAGCTGATTTGGACCTCGACAACCTTGTTTCAGAGGAAGAATTCTACAATTTAATTACCAAAAAAGCCCATTGATAGTCCATTATCCGCATTTGATTAATCATTCATCTTATAAAACGCACGACTGTCATTAATTCTCAAACTCAAATTTATCATTTATGAATTTAATCACTACAAAAACCAATTCTGAATTAAATAAATTTGTAAATTGGCAGTAAATGGGTATGATTAAGAACATTTAATTTGAGTTCAAATAATGTTATTATTTAAGAAAGAAGATATTTTGATGATAGTTATAGATTGGATATATGTAGTAGGGTTCATACCAATTATTTTTGAAGATCATAGATCTTCTTCATTTCCTAAAATAGCTATTTTTCCCTGTAATCTTCGCATTTAAGCCACTTCTTTCTGTATATTTTACAATTCGAAACTGTTTCACTCAGTGGAATAGAGTAAACAAAACTATTCTCAAATACTCTTGGATGAGTTCGTACACATGAAATGTAATCTGCATAGTCCTACTGGCAGAAATCCTTATATTTATAAGGAATATCCAAGTTATTGATTTAATCTCTGACTATAAACACAATTACTGCGAGTATTTCTTGGATTTTATGTAATCCTTGTCCATTAATAATATTTATATTTTAATTCAGAAACAAAATAGCTTCAAATCAATCATTCTTTTTCCACCACTACTATTCTCATATGTGGGTTAGGATCAGGCTTGCCGCTAAAGAAATCAATTACTCTTCTCATCAACTCATTCCAGTAAGTGGAACTGTATTTTTGAAAATGGTTACCTATTTCGACTATTAAAGCATCTAGACGCTATATTCTTCCATCGATATAACATTTTTTGGGATCTGCAATTGAACGGAATTTATGTTCTTATTCAATTACTTTTTAAAAATTCCACAATTATGGAGGTCTTCTCATATTTTATCCCTTTTGAGCATTATCCATAGTTTTCATATGTTTCAATGTTTCTGCTGCGCTCTTTAATTATTCGTTTTGTCTTTCTTTTCTTGGGAGCATACCATCTCTAATAATTGAATCTTCAATATCTTGATGAACTGCTTTATTGATATGTTTTAACAGTTCAACAGCCTCTTATATAACTTTATTTTTAAACTCATCATCACAATAATTTTACCAAATCCAATATCTACCAAGAGCTTCGATCTCTAACTCAAAAGGAGTTTTTTCCTTCTCTTCAACTTTGCTCAGTTTAGATTACTGCTTTTGATTGATTGTCAATCCAAATGATTGTTTTGTTTGACTGACATTAGCATTAAAAGTTGAGTTATTCCCAACTTATGATTATTTGTAGCTTATCTGAGTTACTCCAAGCAATTTATTATGCTACATTTATTTTTATCTTATTTTTATCTATTTGTCTCTATGATCCCTCATTCTTTGGATTGTTTTAAATGCAATCAATCGAGGGACTGCAATTTACATTGAATTTGGATCTCTGTTAATAAGATATTTTTCTGCTTGGCCGTTAGCTTTATGAATACAGTTCAACACTTAAGCTGCAAAATTGATTTGATCTCTTTGAAGTTCATTACCAAAAAATCCTTCAACAATCAAATCCCATTTGATTAAATTGTCATAATCTTTCACAAATTTTTAATTATTTTCAATTGGAACTTTCCAAAAATTAATACCTGTTGAAAAAAGGGCACATAATCCTTGTTTCATCTTATCAAATGCTTATTTGTAAGGAGTTAAATAACAGCTCTAAATTTTGGTCAAGTTAGAGTATGCTAATTTTTTGAAGATATTTCGTGGCTTGATTAAAGTAGTTAGAGGAGGTTTAGGAGGTTATTTAGGTTATTTTGTATCCTTAAGATCCTTTGCATCCTTTGGGGCATTCAAAATATTTTGAACTTTTTAAAGACAAACACAATATCGATCTACAATTGCATTGTATTTAAACTAATGAACGAATTGCTCTTCCTTTGTTGTATATTTCAGTTAATGAAGACAAAGTTTCATATTTATTTCCAAAAGATCTGAAAATGGTTGCAACACAATAAGTAATTTTTCCTCATAGATAATTTTGAACGATTTTTTTATGTGAGCCTTCATCAAATTGAAGAATTCAGTAAAACCTTTTTTTAATTATCCTCTTGATTTGCTATAGTTATCGGCATCGAAATTGTTATCAAGCTGAGTAAATTAAAAAATACATCGTCGATAAGATTGTATACCTTTTTTATTAAAGCTTGTCTCAAATTATGCTGAGAGTCTCCTTCCACTGGATCAAATTCACATAGAACTCCATCTATAACGCATGGAGGTTATTTATTATCTGATTTTCTTTTTTCTCCGAAGTAAATACTACGAATCCATTCATGTTCTATCTTTTTGAAGGGAGGTTTGACTTTCATAAAACTCGCCAACTCATAATAATGATCCCATAGTACTTGATATCTGCCATCGATATCATAATCTTTTGAAGTCTCACTAATGTATTTGAGACCCTTTTGTTATCGATGTGCCTATTAAATCTTGCGCCATTCGTCACTTTATTTGTAGACTTAGAACTCTTTCTTCTGAGCTTCGAGATCAGGTTTTTTCGGAGGCATAAATATAACTTATAGAACAAATTAAAAATGAGTATATCATATAAACCCAATAGGAGTTTCAGTTCCTGTTGTGGGTTTGACCATAGGATGAAATTTAACTTCTGGGAATGAGTTAACATTTCGAATCTTAATAACTGCCATAGCAGACTGCATTTCTTCTCCCTGTTGTTCTTATCTTTCCCCTTCACATCCCACAGTGACTGATTATTATTGTATGTTTTATCTTTCAATATTGAAGAATTTCAATACAAAGTTCACAGGAATGGATATTGATCCCAAAATTAAACAAATAAGCCATTGTTGAGGAGTAAGCCCGTAATTAGAGTAGACATGAAAGGCTCCACCTGTGAAAGTAATCAACAGAATTTGAAGAACGAATATTGCAATAACTATAATGATAAAAAATTTATTAGTTGTTATTCCACTAAAAATGTTGATTTCTTCATGATTTTTTCTGCAATTAATGAAATTAAAAATCTGAAGCATGACAAAGGTGTTGAAGACAAATGTTAAATGTCTCGAATAAATATCAGTCTCATCATAAACTGATTGATAGTCATATGATCCTGATATTGTAATTAATCTTCCACTTCTGACTGTACCACCGACAACTCCGTTGTGCCATTTCCATTCAGGTTTTAAAGCAAAAATACCTGAATCATAGGAATCGACATATTCAGGAATAATTTTTTATCCAGCAAATATGACAACTGAGAGAACAATTAATTGAAGAATAGCTTGTCCTATTATGTGTTTCATCATAGTTTTAGTAATTATATGCTAATTTCTTTTGTGAGGTTTACGCTAAAGTAATTATTCAGTCGGAGTTTAAGTTGCCAAGGCAAGTGAAGCCAATGTATCCATAATCAAATTTATCCAAAGCATTTGAATAGGGGCCAATATTTGCTGTTTAAGGAGAGCTGCTCCCATTAGAGTAATTACAACTGCCACAATATTCACAGTCAGTTGAAATTGAATGAATTTACTAATTGAGTCATAGATGTTACGACCCCACATTACTGCCTTTACAATTGAATTGAAATTATCATCAAGCAGAATGATAGCTGCTGCTTCTCTGGCCACTTCAGTACCTGAAATACCCATTGCGAAACCTACATCTGCTTTTTTCAAAGCAGGAGCGTCATTAGTACCATCTCCAGTTACTGCAACAACTTCTCCTCTTTATTTCAAACCAGTAACGAGGGCATATTTATCTTCAGGGCGAGAACGAGCAAGAACAAATAAACGATCTTTTAGTTTATCAAATTATTCAGCATTTTCAATTGTATCAATTCTAATTTATTTTCCTTCTGCTTATGCCTGTTTTCTGTCCTTTGCACAATTGCAAGTTTTGGTTCTACATTTTTTGCACACAACTCCTCCAATTAAATTTATAAAGTCGACTCCTTCCATTACCAAACTATTGTCTCCATCCTTTATAATGCCTACATCTCTTGCAATAGCTCGAGCAGTAATAATATTGTCTCCAGTGACCATACGTACTTTAATTCCAGCTCTATGGCATTTAATAATTGCTCCAGAAACTTCTTTTCGAGGGATATCTTTAACTCCAAATATATTCAGCATGATCAGTTAGGTTTTTTAGATTTAGAAGATACCTTTTTCATCTTTTGTTTCCAAATCACAAGTTTGACTTACTTTTTTATATGCCAAGCAGAGCGTTCTTAGCGAATTTTCAGCCATTTTTTTAATGGCCTCTTCCATTTTGGCTTTCATTGAATGAGAAATGACTTCAATTTTGTTTGTATTTAAATCATGCCATCTATTACAGCAATTCAAAACCATTTCCGAAGCTCCCTTTACAAATAAGTAGTACTCCTGATCTTTTTATATCAAAACAGACATTCTTTTTCTGGAAGAACTAAAAGGATACTTTAGGATGGTTGGATATTTTTATCTATAATTGTTATAGTTGATTCCCATCTTTTAGATATATTTCAATAGGGCTATTTCAGTTGATGAACCTTTTTCTTATGGTTGGAGATTAGCAGTGCTATCAACGCAAGTACCTATTTTGAACAGTTAAATCCATTATTCATTTTTAGTTAAATCATCAAAGTTCAATTTTTATTTATGAGTATCAATATCGATGATATTTCCATTCCACATCTGAGTCAAAGTCATCTTATTCATAGTTAAAGTTCCTGTTTTATCTGAACAAATGTTATTAGCTCCTCCCATCGTCTCACAGGCTTACAATTTTCTGACCAAATTATTATCATTCAACATTTGCTTCACTGAAACTGCTAAAGATAAAGTCACAGAAAGAGGAAGTCCTTCAGGAATGGCAACTACAATGACTGTTATAGCCAATATAAAATAATCAATTATTTATTTTAAATCGTGACCAGTGCTCCAATTTTTATTTATTCCCTTTTCAATTGCGAATCTTACGAGTAAAATAATGAGAATAATTAAAGCAGAGTAAAGTCCAAATTTACCAATATCCTTTGCTACAGATTATAGCTTCTATTGCAAAGGAGTCATTGTTTCTTCATCTTGGGTCAAAAGTGCTCTGATTTTACCAATACAAGAATTTTCTCCAACAACCAGTATAATCATTTTTCCTTATCCAGTTAAAATTTTGGTGCCACTCAGAAGGATAGGAGAAGGAACTTAATGCTTTTCACTCAGATTCCTCTCTCCACTTTGTTAAATTTCTGTTTTTTTCTTTATACAATTTTGCAATATGTTTTTATGCAATGGATCAGTTTATCCAGTCATTGCACTTTCATCTGCAGTAATTTCATTCGATTCTAGGAGAATGGCATCTGCTGGAACCTCCATACCCTCAGAAATATTGACCACATCTCCTACCAATACATCATCTTGATGAATTTCCATTAACTCTCCATCACGGCGTATGGTTACTCTTTTTCTTTAATCTGCTACTCCGTTGAGTTGTTGGAATTGCCTTTACTTTGAATAGTTATTGACAGCTGTAACAAGAGCGCAAATAGCAACGGCGATAAGTACTACAAATCCTTCAATCCAAGCTGTTTTTCTGTCAGTTTAATCTGCTGTGGCAACTTCTACAACAATAGAAAAGATGCTGGCCACGATTAGAATTTTTAAAATAAAATCATCGAGTGCTTCTTTGAAGAGTTAGCAAAAAGATGATAAAGGGGCTTGATACTTTTGATTTGTTCCAAACTTAAGCTTCCGTTAATTGATTGATTAAGGTGCAGAAGAAATTCCTTTTTTATCGTTGGTTTTGAGAGCTGCACAAAGCCAATGAATATCGTTTCCTCTGAGTGTAAGCAGTTCGATTTATTATGCGAAAGTTCTTGTTTGTGCGCTGGATACGATGCTAATTAAATGTTCTTTATCGACATCTAGTTCTACCATTTTCTATCTGGTAATTCTATTTATTTTTAAAAGTGATTCCAACAGCAATATGATCTAAAAAGATCATCTCAAAATTTGAATTTGAATTATCAACACACTCCTAACAAATAATTGGATGTTTAATTTAGGATTGGATTAACTGAAAAATATAAGCTTAAATCAATGATATTTATCACATCTTTATATAATTTCATCGCATCTCTGGTAAATTAAATACTCGTCATTTATTTAACTCAAAGCATTCAACAGTTTTCTATGTATGGAGTGCTCAAGTTAAAAATGATCTTTTACTTCAACAAACGTGATTAGTGATATTAATTTAGTAGGAGAAATTTTATTATGCTAGTTAGCAGTCTTTACTTAAGTATATGATTTAAAATATTTTTGATTCAATGCAAATATGGATCAATAAATTTGATTCAAAATCATTTTATAGAAAGCTATTCAATTATTTCATATTTTATGAACAAAATACGGGGTTGGGGTTGGGGTTGGGGTTGGGGTTGGGGTTG
>DYPS01000177.1 GCA_020719775.1 Desulfosporosinus sp.
AATAACTGTAATTTTACAATAATAGGGAAACGATAATGGAAGATATCAAATATATAGTTGATTTTGGAACTTTGGGGATACTTTTTGTTATGAGTATCCTTGTGGTTGGTTTTGCAATTGAGAGATGGATTTTTTTTAAAAACATCCAATATTCTCACTTTCAAACAAAAAATCAAATTGAGCGAGCCACTACTGAAAATCTTACACTTATCTCCCTGATTGGTTCAAATGCACCCTATGTTGGGCTTTTGGGGACAGTTGGTGGGATAATGGTTGTGTTTTATGATATTGGAATGAGTGGTGGTGCTATCGATACTTCCAAAATTATAGTTGGTCTAGCACTTGCCTTAAAAGTTACGGCTGCTGGACTTATTGTTGCAATTCCTTCTACTATCATCTATGGTGGATTTTTGCGAAAAGTTGATTTGGCGATAAGTGAGTGGGAAGATGAAATCATTAAAAAGGGTTGAGGGGATAAATGTAGTTCCACTTATCGATGTGATGTTGGTACTTTTGGCGATAGTTCTGACTATATCATCGTTTATAGCCCTTGGAAAACTAGAGATTACACTTCCAAATGCTAGTTCACAAGTGAAGATTGAACCAAAGCGGTTTGATATAGTGATTAATAGTAAAAAAGAGTTTTTTGTAAATAACGAACCTATCACAAAAGAGGAACTTCACAAAAAAATAGCAACTATCACAAAAGAGGATATGGTCGCTATTAGTGCTGATAAATTAGCACCTTATGAGGAGTTTATCTTTGTAGTGGATTTACTAAAAAGCAAAGGGATAGAAAAAATTGGGATGGTGGTACAAAAATGAAGAAGAAAGATTTAAAATTAATCGATACAAAAATGTTATTTGGGGACAAATTAGACAAAATTGAAATTATGCACAACGGAATATCATATATCTTGAGTATTTCAAAAGATAATAAATTAGTTTTAACAAAATAAGAAAATGCAAAAAGTGTGGTGTAAAAATGGTAGATAGCATAAAAATAAATACACAAAAAGGGTTGCTTATCTCTTTTTTGCTCCATAGTGCTGTGGTATTTTTTTATATATTTTTCATTTATACAAAAACCTCTTCGCCGAAACTTTTAGAACAAAAAATGCTCACTATGGAAATCATTGATACAATGCCAACTATTCAAACACCAATTAAGCCAATTGAAAAATACATCAAACCAATACAACCACAGCCAGTAACACCGCAAAAAATAGTAGAATCCAAACCAATAATTGAAGAGCCGCAAATTGAACCAAAACCTACAATAAATCCGATAAATCTGCCAGTAAAACAAATTGAAATCAAAAAAGAAAGTGCCAAGATTGTGGAAGTATCAACCCCCACACCACAACCTACCGTAACAAATGAAGAAATCAAAATCGAACCAAAACAAGAAAAAGTGATTGTTCAAGATGTGCCACCAAAAATCGCCACCAAAAATAAAGACAAATCATCCAAAACTGATTTTGAAATCATTCGGGACAAAGTGCTTCAAAATCTTATCTATCCAAATATCGCAAGAAGAATGGGGTGGCAAGGAGTCG
>DYPS01000099.1 GCA_020719775.1 Desulfosporosinus sp.
CAACCCCAACCCCAACCCCCACCCCAACCCCAACCCCAACCCCAACCCCTCAATCTTTTTATAAAATATGACTTCATCGACCAAATCCATCAAACTATCCCACTAACAAATCACATCATCACTCTCAATCTCACCTAAAAAATAATTAATGAACTATACTGAAACAAATTCACATCTTAAATAAATCTAATTTGAAGTATTGCAATTGCAGATGCAAATAGATAAAGCCATCAATGAGCCTTCTTGGTAATGAGGTTGTAGAATTCTTCCTCAGAAACCAAATTATCCAAATCGAGATCAGCTCTCTCAATCATCTCTTGCAAAACGGTATCGTCAGTCAATTCTCCGAGATCCTTGGCGACCTTTCTGAGATCTTTCAAGGCAATAAATCCAGTTTTTTGACTGTCGAAGGTAATGAAGACTTTGTGGACTTCATCTCTGCTCTCGTTGTCGGAAGGACGAGTGGTCATCATGTAAATGAATTCAGGGAATTCGATCTGTCCGCTACCGTCCTTATCGAGTTCAGCGATCATTTGATAAACAGCTTGGGCTTTAGCTTCAATACCGAGAGAATTGATGGCAACTTTGAGTTCTAAATGAGAGGGAAAGTACCTCTGGGGTCGATGGCTCCTCCGAGATCGCGATCGAAGAGATCAAAGGCTTTCTTGATTTCAAGAACTTCCTCGAGAGTACAGTAGGGGGTCACGTAATCGTTAGGGTTGAAGGACATTTCTAAGATATATTAATCGATATATTATTAAATAAAACTTAATATGCTTGTTTATATATTACCTACCCTGAAATAACTGAATTCGATCAAAGCAAACCCAAATAACCCAAGAAAAACGACAGTTATTTCGAATAACAACCAATTTCAACAGCAATAGCGAGCAACAACGTAAAAATAAAATAATTTTTGGGTGATTGAATTGTCATCAAAAAATAAGTAAATAGCTTATGCAAGAATAAATTACAAAGGAAGATATATTTGAATCATACTAATTCTCTATATTATTTATCAATAAGTATAAAACCATGAAAAAGGACATACACGAAAGAATGGAAGGACAACGCATTAAAACATACAGCTTTATTAAATAATTAGGCTCCGGAGCATGGGCTATTGTTTATGAGGGAATCGATTAAAAAAATGGAAATCAGATCGCCATTAAAGCTGTGCCCAAAATACTTTTGAAACAAACTCCGAAACTTTCCGAACTCATACAGACAGAAATCAAAGTTTTAAAACAATGCATCAATTAAAATGTTGTGAGATATGTCGATAATTTCATGTCTGATCGCACCATTTTTATCGCCATGGAATATTGCAATGGAGGAGACTTAGACGGATATCTGGAAAAGAAAAAACGTCTTACATAGGACGAAGCCACTCGTTTTCTCAAACAAATTCTCAACGGTTTCACAGGTTTACATAAGGTGAAAGCTATGCATAGAGACTTCAAACTGGCTAATGTGCTTCTGCATCAAGGAGTTTGCAAGATTGCAGATTTGGGTTTCGCAAAACAGATGGAAAAGAAATTGACAACAACAATTTTGGGTACAAGCTTAACAATGGCTCCCTAACTTCTTGAAGAAAAATCTTATGGTTTATAAGCTGATTTGTGGTCAGTTGGTGTTGTTTACTATCAAATGCTTTATGGAAAATATCCATTTACAGGATTCAGTGATTTTGAAATATTGAAGAGGATAAAAAGCACCAAAGCTGATTTCAGTGGAGTTAATATTTCAGCAAATGCTAAAAATTTCATAGAAAGATGTCTAACTATTGATCCTGTGCAGCGTATTTCTTGGGCCGAGGTCTATACTCATCCTCTGATTAAAGAAGAACAAAAAATTGCTTATGGTTTTGCTTCGAAGATAAAGATTGCTGAAAATCAAGATGTATACAAACAGCAGTTTTAAATTGATTAGAATTTAAAAGATTCTGATAGAAAATAGGGAAACTTTAAAAAAAGATCTTTTGAGCCAATATTCGAAGATAAATAGTATAAAGCTGAAATTGTTAATGCCCAAAGCATGTAGGCAATCAAAAAGAAAAATTAAGAAAAGAAATTAATAGATCTCACAATCTAACAGCACTCTAAAAAATATTTGAACAGGCGTAACAATATAATGTTTGTCTTCAAGTTTGTCACACCATATATCTACAATCTTTACAACATCAATGCCAACCACGGCATCACTCTTTTCATAGTGTGCAAGAAAGCTTACCAGGATATGCGTGCCTTTTTGAAACTATTAGAAAACAAAGTCAATTTCCTCAAGCTTAATCTCTATTTTAATGAGTTTGTGTACAGCAACTCATACACTTAAGTTGTCAATATGATCAGAACAGATATTTAAATGATTTTGGTGCAAATTGAAACTTACAAAGAGGACATCAATGTTAATGCTTGCAATAAAGATATCAAAAACTAGTTCAATGTTGAGAAGATATACAATCCAAAGTGGGAAGAGTTTGTTAAAGAAATTATCGACAGCTATGAGTTTCAACTTGGAGATGGACTCGATTTTACAATTGACCAAGAAAAGCGAGACCTTATTAAAGTTATTGAGGCTCTAATTTTTTACAAATAAAACACAGAGAATGCAGATATCTAAGTTTTCGATCGAAAAATATAAAATTTAGATTATGAATAGTAATAATTAGTTATCAGAAACAGATTAACGAGCCTTCTATAAAAATTGAATTGATCCAGTTTATTATCTTTTAAAGTCAATGTTTAATTTTTAAGTTTATCATTTAGCAATAATTATATTTATGAGTGAAATTTGCAAAGCATTTGAAGCTCATTAATTTGCCAAAAAACATTATCGTAAACTAATCTCTGCTAAATCTTCAGTGAAAAAATTAAAAAGTGCAAGCATTTAAGTTAAAAATGGAATATCTCGGACAATCACTCCAATTGATCGTTATTAATATCGCCTCACAAATGAAAAACTTTGCAACAAATTAATGGAAATTTACGATAAACCAATTAAAATTAATCAAAAATCAAAACGCAAGTCTTTTTCAAATGTTTCTCACTCTTTAAATGACCATCTTTAAGGGGAAAAATATAAAACTATAGAAAAAGATAATTATCGATTTTTAGACAGATTAGTAAATACTAAATCAACTTTCAAATAAAATTGGAAACAAAGAGAGCAAAACTTGAAAAAGTACTCAAATCTGACTAGAAAAAGATTCTCCATGAATGATGAAAATTTATATCATGCATTTAGATAGATCATAGTATAATCTCACATAAAAGCAAAAGGATCTTCATCTCGAAGCCAATCAGCAAGACCATCAAATTCAACTAAAAATCAAATAAAGCAGTCAGCAGTTGATTTTGATTTTTGAAATACTTCTCAGTAACTTCAATCAAATGATGTAATAAATGTATTTTGATATTTTGGCTATTAGTTTTATTAATGAGTTTGAATGCAGTTGCCAAGTAAAAAACAAACAAAAAAAAGACAAAAATGCCAAAACTCGATAATAATCTAAGACGTCAGTCAGCCAAGCATCATCTATCAGAGTACTTGAATAACAAATTACAGACTGACAAGTTCATGAGCGGCTATTAAAAGTAAAGAATTAGAAATCAAAGTCTATAAAATTAAAGACTCAAAAGAAGGATAATCTAAATAAAACATAGAAGAAGCGAATTTGTATTGGAACATGATGAATAACTCCAAAATAAAATATTGACTTTGAACATGAAATCAAGAAGAGAGCATCGAATCATCAAGGAAAAAATATTACATGAAGAAAACGACTTGATGAAAGAGCGAATCTCAAGAAAAAAGAGTAAAATATCACTTCATCATTCTATCAATTCTGAAGACCACTCACTACCAAAGAGTGCTAGAAGTGTGAGAAAGCGAAAAGCGGCCCATTCTGTTTTGCTGCCAAAATTAAATGAGCAGCATCAAATTCAATGACTTGCATATTATTTTTATGACAGACTATATTATTATCTGAAATGTTTTCAAAACATAATTACTCTTCTTCTGTTCGATTTCCTCTTAACAAATCTCGTTCGACAGGTGATTTCTATAAACAGGCGACAGAGAGGTCTCTGAAATATCAATCGTCAGTTCAAGAAGTAGCTACTGATTGTCAGGCATGTCGACATTAAAATCAAAAAAACATGAAAATTACAACAGTTTATCAGGATGGCGGACTCAGTAAAAAGCTTAACAATTATCAGGCAAACGAATACTACAAAATTGATGGGAAAGATGAACTATCAAACCTACGCAAATCCAAAAGATTTTTAGAAGAACTTCTGGATAGACAGAAACAATAACATAAAATGAGTATAGATATATACTAAACCAAACTTAATAGAATCAATGAACAACTTTAGGAAAGTCAAGCTGTTGTGGCTCAATTACAAAACAGTCAAAACAATGCACAAATCAAACAGCAATATTTGGCCAGTGCATCTCTAGTTAGGTCATATGCTCAGATTAATGACAGGGATGATGAAGACAAATTAAAAGATAAAAAGATTCGATAGTTGACTAGGAAAAATTAAAAGCTAGAATAAGAAATTATGAGGATTAAAGACCAATTTGAGAAAAATCAGCAGGAACTTGCATAATTTTAGCAAGTGAAACAGAAAATGAGGGAGTATTAAATTTACGCAAAATAATATGAATCCATGCGGATACTGATCAGCAAAATGTAGGAGGAAAAAGAATAAATGCTGATGGAACATTAAAAATAAATACTACAAATTGAAGAAAGACAGAAACAATTAGCCTATTAAACTAAAATCAACATCGATGAATTACACACAGCATTATAATTCAAATAAAAAGAAATAGAGTAAAAAAACAAAGAAATTTAAAAAACTCGTTTTCAGTCCATCGAAATAACCAACAATTAATATGAACACTTGCAGGAGCTCATTGAAGAAAAAGATAAATAATGTGAATCTCTCAATCTGAAAATCACATGCGTTTAATCAGAGTAATCTTTATTTCATTCAGGTTGAACTTTATCAAAAATAAATTTGGAAATCTACTAAAAATTGCAAAAGATGGAAAATTTCAAGAATCCATCGCAGCTGTAAATTCAGCCGAAGATGTAGAATAGTTTTGCATAGAAAGGGTGGGAAGATACAATGTATCGACAGGGAAGGAGAGTTTGATAAGTATGAATCTTTCTCCAATTAAGAGACGCTGATAAAAATGAATAGAATATAAGAATGGATCCAAGTTTGATCAATTTAATGTTACCTTTTACATTTCTTCAGTAATGTCAGCTTTTTTATCAGTCTGCAATTGTTCTTTTTGCTCTTTCAACAAATTTTTAGCAGGTTTAATACCCAAAATTTATCCATATCCAATAGTTCTAAATTAAAATAAACTTACTTTCCTTCATCCCGCAGAGTAAATCTTCCAAGACTTGGCATAAACTAGAATTTTTAAAGACAAATCGGTTTTTAAATCTAAATTATAAACAATATACCTTAATGATACATATTCCTTTTTCTCCACCCTTCAAGAAAGTAGCAGTTATTTTTTTATTTGTCACTTTCTCAATTTTTGCTTAAACTTTTGCGATTTCGACTTGAGCAGCAATAGCATGCATATGCATCACACACTCATAGCCCGACGATAATAATTTTTTTTGATCTGGAAGTTCCAAAATGTTGACAACTGCTTTAAATTCAGAAGATTATTGACAGTAATTCAAATTGTTGCAGAGCATGTCTCCTCTTGCAATATCGTTCTCATCAATATTTTTTACTCTCAATTTAACATTTTCACCAGAACTAGCATAAGGCATACGCTCATCTTTTGCATTGAAAATTTATCTAATTACCAACTGTGTTCTTTCAGGAAGTAAAGTTACAGTTTGATCCTCGATGATTGTTCCAGATTCGATCTTTCCATAAATAAAAAGATTTCCGACATCTTTAAATTTGTCAATAACTGGAATTCTTAAAGGCCCCATTGGCTTACGATCGGGAATATGAACATTATCCAAATATTCAAGAAAACATGGACCCTTATACCAAGAATTTTCGATGGGCTTATGAATGTTGACATTCAGCAAGGATTCAACTGGAATGAAGATGACATTATGGAAACCACAAGAGTTTTATAAGAAAGGATTGACCTGCTCTTTAATATGGTTGAATCTTTTCTAGTTCCAATCCACAGTCCCCATTTTTGTTACAACTGCGATCAATTCGTTGACGCCTAATGCTTTAGCTAACATAGCATGTTCTTTTGTTTGTCCCTCTTTCTCGAAACCTGATTAAAATTCTCCCTCTTTTGCTGAAATGATGAGAACAGCAATATCTGCTTGACAGGCTCCCATAATCATGTTAGGAACATAGTTTTTATGCCCCGGAGCATCGAAAAGAGTAAATCTTTTCTTTTCCAAAGAAAAGTTCAGTTTGGCAAACTCCCTAGTTTTTCCATCTTGCCTTTCCTCAGGAATAATATCTGAAATTCCAGCCTGTTCCCAAGCCTCCATTTTATTATCCTTAGCATCTTGCTTGTTTCTAATAAGCTCTTGCTCATCAACTTCTTTCAATTCCTTGAGAATATTACCAGTAAGAGTAGATTTACCAGAATCAACATGTCCAATAAACACAATATTGGCATTTTCTTTAGCAAGGAAGCTAGTACTCAGATACTTGGCGTCCCACTCTGTATTGATAAGTTTTTGAAGATTGATTTCTGGATCTCCCTGTCTGATAACAATTTTTTCCTTCTCTTCCACCTGTTCTCTTTTTTTTGGTGGTTCTATTTTAACTGCATTTGGATCTTTATTTTTCTTTTTATCATTCTTGAAATCATAACCTGACATTTTCTTCTGAAAATAGTCCAACTGCTTTTCATACAGCTCAACTCCAACAGGGTTACCTGTAACTTTCATATATTCAATCCAGGCTTAGTAATCCTCATAAAAACATACCTGACCAGTATAGATATACTGAGTAATATATTGGTAAAGATGATCTATAAAGGTAATATAGCTCTTGGCCTGATCATCAGTCCATTTTTGATTGACAATTAGCCTCAATTACATGAGAATGGTAAGTAGATCGGAAAAGTGTGCGATGTAGTCTGGGTGAATGAACCATTGATTGCTTATTTGATCGTAATAGAACATATTAGTCTTGGTCTGTTCGACAGCTTCAACCTGACCTGAGTTAGGCTGAGTTCCTTCACTTTGAGTGATGTTTTCGTTAGATTAGCTCATTCAACAATTTGGTATAACTTTTATAAAGAATAAAGCAAATAAGAAAAAGAAATAACTACTTATTTCTTTTATTTCAATTTGATTAATTGTCCAAATTTACGATTTATTTTCATCAAAATTGGGAAGATAAAAAGAACATAATAAAAATTAAAGGAATTTACTTTAAAATTTCAATTTTATCTAAATTCTAATTATAAAATACTTCAGTCTTCCATTGCCTATATTTATTCTAATGAAAATATTAAAAAATAAACGAGTTACAATTTATGGGGGATCTTTGCATAGTGTTTACAACCGACCATAGCTCAGCTGGTAGAGCGGAGGACTGTAGAGTTGCGTGGTTATCCTTAGGTCGCTGGTTCGATTCCGGCTGGTCGGAGTTTTTATCGTTTAAAAGTTTTAATTTATTTTTGAAGAAGCAAAAAAATAGAGTGTTGAATTTTTATATAATTGTGTGTATACTTTCTTCTGCAGGTTGACTCCAATTATAATCTTTAATAAAAAAATGAAGTCAAAAGTTTTATTTTATTTTTTCTTAAAAAGTCTCAACCTCAAAGAGTCCTAAGTAATCCTAAACAACAAATCTAAAATAACAAATGACAGCCCTATTTTCAAACCTTATCATACATAGTTCCCTAAATCGACTTGAAAAATGATTTATAAAAGAATAAAACCTTATCTTCAAAATCTCCTACTTCCACACGCTATAATTAGCATTGGGAAAATTCAATAAGCAATGAGAAATATGTATGATTTTTTAGTTAGAATTCATCATCAAAGATGTACAAAATAATGTTCTTCAGAATTTGATTTGATGATAACAAACTCATGTTGGGCTGCTCACTTAAATATCATAAAGCAGCTGATTTATGATAGAAAAATGAGTGAAATGCATGATTTGCTCTACTATTTTTGGACATATGATCTATGATCAACCGCAAGGAACTAAGACTTATTATGACTATAAATATATGACTTGTCAAAAATATCTCAATAACAAATTTTATCACTTACAATATGAATGCAGGCTAAAAAATGATTCTCTAAATAAGTCTTTTTTCAATATAAAGGTTTGATAAATGAATTATAAATTATCACATATTTGATTGGCATATATTGGGGTTGGGGTTGGGGTTGGGGTTGGGGGTGGGGTTGGGGTTGGGGTTGGGGT
>DYPS01000178.1 GCA_020719775.1 Desulfosporosinus sp.
TAGGTTTATAAATAGCAAAAGTAGCGGGAGAGGGAAGATAAAAGAAGTTTTGATTACAAATCAAGGGAGAAAATAATGGAACGACAAGAAGCAGTTGAAAGACTAAGAAGACTTGAGGGACGAGAGATTCATGAACTAGCGCAAGAATATAATATTACCATCTATAACAGAGAAGGCCGTATAAACAAAGGATGGGCTGGACATGTATTTGAAAGATATTTGGAACTTCCTATGAATTCAGCACAATCTCCAAATTTTGGCTCTTGGGAACTCAAATCTATACCAATCAAAACACTTAGAAATGGAAATCTTGAATTCAAGGAAACGATGGCAGTCACAATGATTGACCCAGTTAATGTTATGCAAAAAGAATTTGAAGATAGTCATTTGTTGTCAAAATTAAGGAAAGCTGTAGTAATTGGCAGAACTGTAGGTAATGCAGTTGACGATCCAAGCTATATTTATAGAGTTGCAACATTAGATTTAGATAATCATCTTTATGAATCAGTACGGGAAGATTATAATTTAGTGAGGGATGCTTTAATTTCTGCCAATGGGGATATTAATATATTAAGTGGTCGAATGGGAAGATTTATTCAACCAAGAACAAAAGGTGCTGGACACGGTTCTATTTCAAGAGCATTTTATGCAAGAAAATTATTTTTAAGGCAATTTTTTAATTTAAAGTAAGCTAATTAACTAACTCTTAAGAAATATAAAGGTACAATTTTGATAGAAAAACAACTCAAAGAGATTTTAAATAAAAAAGGTTTGAAGCCTGTAGATGTTTATACCGCTCTTGAGATTAATAAGGTTGTTTTTTATCAAACTATACGATCAAGTAATCTAAACAACAAAACTTTGCATAAAATTTTGAAATATTTAGACCTTGAAATTGAGGTACTTTTACATGAAAAGCAAATATGAAACAGTTTATGAAAGACTATATAGTCTAAGTGTTGATAGATTTTTTAAATCTGGAAACAAGGTTCAAGAGTCATTTATTTTTCAAGGTAGTGATAATTGGGATATGTATTGTAAACAAATAGGTAAAAATAGAGAATTTGAATTATTTGAGAATGTTGAATTAATAGGTTTTGATACTACAGAAGAGGTACAAAAATTTGAAATTCCAAGAGATAAAATAATTGATTTTTCAAGAGAGCATGCCACAGAGATTGGAGTTGAAAAGTATTTTTTATTGATTCAAAAATGAAAAAAGAGATAGAAGTTTTTAATTTAAATCATTGTAACCCGACAATATCAACTATTAAATCTAAACTGGTAACAAATCAAAAGGTTTGGGTTGGATTTAATGAAAGTAGATATTTTGTATTAGATATAAATTTGCTTGAACAATTTATCCGTAACTATCAGTTAAATGATGATGATTTGATTGAAGAAATATTTTTATAGCAAAAATATAACAAACTGTCATACTTTTTATTTTCTATGAAATAAATTGCTATGATTCATTAAATATAATAAAGGATATTTGATGGAACTATTAAATCCAGAAAACTTTGAACAAGAATGCACAACT
>DYPS01000016.1:0-27425 GCA_020719775.1 Desulfosporosinus sp.
TGATATATGTCAAATAAATTCATCTGAACTCTTAGGTGAGATATTATTATCTCATCCAAGTATCCAAGCTTCATATGAAGCCATTAAAGGATCAGATGCTAGAGTTGATTCTGCTAAGTGGGGATATTATCCTACACCATCAGTTGAGATGTCAGTAAAAGATAAAGATAGATATACAACAGTAGCAAGACTTGATCAGCCACTATGGACTGGTGGTAAACTTGATAGCGCATACGATATAGCAACTTCAAAGAAAAATGAAGCAATGTATGAATCTCAAGAAACATCTTATAAATTAATAGAGAATTTCTTAAATATCTTACAAAGCTACACCACATCAAAAGCAAATATAGTTGAGCTTGAAAAAGCTCTAAAAACTCTCAATGAATTTGCTGACATGCTTGATAGAAGAGTTGATGCTGGGGTATCATCAAAAACAGATAAAGAACTAATAAATTCAAGAATAAAGCAAATCGATAGTGATCTTATCGTTGCTAAAAATCAATATAAAGTTTCACATTTACAGCTTGAACAATTGTTAAGCCGTAGCATAAAATGTGGTATTAGTGTATCAAGTGTAATGGTAAAAGATAATGATGATATAGAGATCCTAATAAAAAAGATGCTTAATAGTCATCCATCTTTTAAAAAGATAGCTCATCAAATAAAAACAGCACAATTTGAACTTGAAAGCACAAAAGCTTCTATTATGCCTGATTTTAAACTAAGAGCCGAACATCAAAGAGGTTCTTTGTATGAAAATAGTAGCAACTCAAGTCAAAATCTTATCTATGCTGCATTTAGTGTTACAACTCACGCTGGACTTAGTGCATTCTCAAATATAGAAGCGGCTAAAGTCAAAGTTCATCAAATAGACTTCCAAAAACAAACGCTAGAGAAAGAGTTAACCGATGGAGTATTAACTGATTACAATAAGTATCTTGTAGCTACAAATAAAATAGATACTCTAAAAAGTTCAATAATTTCATCTCAAAATGTGTTGGATTCTTATACAAGACTTTTTGTAGCTGGAAAAAAACAGTGGCTAGACTTGGTGAATGCTTCAAAGGAACTTATGCAATACAATGTTGACCTATCAAACCAAATAGCACTCAAGCAAGTATTGGAATACAAAATAGCTTTAAAAACAGGGCGAATAAATCTTCAAAATGGGAAAATAAATGATATATAATGACTTAAATAAAGCAAAAGAAGATTTGCAATGGATCATAAAAGATTCAATGATCTCAAGTTTTTTAGGTTCAAGATTATCAACTGCTGAACTTCATGATTTGCTAGAAAACTTTGTGTCAACTGATATAAAAAAGATTTTATCTTTTTATACTGATCTTTTTTCAAAGAATGGTTATGAAAAGCTTGAGTTTAAAAAAACAATAGAAAAAGAGTTCTTGCCTTGTCTTGTTTTTATCCCTAGAATTGGAATAGCTTTAGTTTATGAACTACTGCCAGATGGAAGATATAAGGGTAGCACAAAAAATGGTGAAGAGTACTTCGAGGACTTTGCAAGTGGCAGCTTTTTTAGCCATCTTCAAATGAAACCAAATAGAAATAAAAAAGTTTCTGCAACTACAATGTTCAAAGAGGTTGCTTACAAAGAGAAGAAACTTATCTTTTATGCAGCAATTGCAACATTAAGTATTAACATATTAGCTCTTGCTACATCTTTGTATTCGATGCAGGTGTATGATAGGGTTATTCCAACTGGGGGGTTGTCCACACTTATTGGACTTTCTGTTGGAGTATTTGTAGCTATATTTTTGGAGATGATAATCAAACTATCACGTGCAACAATATTAGACTTTGCTACAAAAAAGATGGACTTGACATATTCTCATGATATACTTTCTAGATTCTTCCAGATAAGATGCGATAGATTACCAAAGAGTATCGGAACACTCTCGGGTCAGCTTCAAAGTTACAGTTCAGTTAGAGCATTTATAACATCTGCTGCTTTATATCTCATTATAGATTTCCCTTTTACATTTGTATTTTTATTTGTGATTGTAGCAATTGGTGGATGGAAAATTGGACTTGTTGTAATACTATTTTTGATAGTATCAATTATAGTAGGATTTGGTTTTAGAAAAAAAATAGATGAAGCTTCTCGAAAGTCATCAATGGCATCTTATAAGAAAATGGGATTATTGGTTGAGATTATTGAAAACATCGAAAATATCAAATCAAGTGGTGCAAGTTGGAATCTAACAAATAAATGGAATGGATTAACTCACGATGCTATTGATGATGATGTTATGATTAGACATTATAGTGATATGTCAAGTTATATAACCGCATTCTTTCAGCAAATTAGCTATGTTTGCATAGTTGCACTTGGAGCGTATATTGTAAGTACCGAAGGAACTATAACAATGGGGGCACTGATAGCTATGACAATACTATCAGGTAGAGTTCTAGCTCCAGTTGCTCAACTTCCAGGTTTATTTGTACAGTGGGGGAAAGCAAAACTATCGGCTAAAGATCTTGATAATATCTATAGACTAAATATTGATAACGAAGAGGTAGAACGAGCTTTATCCCCAGCTATATCTGAAGCAACGCTAACTTGCCATAATGTAAACTTTGGATATATGGAGAATAGTACTATTTTAAATATCAAACATCTCGCAATCAAACAAGGGGAGAAAGTAGCTATTTTAGGTGTTATTGGTTGTGGAAAATCTACACTACTTAAAATATTAAGTGGATTATATAGACCAACAACAGGACATACATATTTAGCAAATGTTGATATTCAACATATCTCACGTGATACTATAAATAACCATATAGCATATCTTCCACAAAGCACAAAACTATTAGCTGGAACATTAAGAGATAATCTAACTCTCGGACTTGTTGGTATAAGCGATGATACTATTTTAGAAGCCGCAAAAGCAACGGGATTAATAAATCTAATCAATACACTTCCAAATGGACTTGATATGCCAGTTCCTGAGGGTGGTGAGAGTGTTAGTGGCGGACAAAAGCAACTTATAGCATTAACTAGAATAGTTATAGCAAATAAGAAAATATGGTTGCTTGATGAACCAACTGCTAGTATGGATGAGGGAAGTGAAAAACAAATTATTCATATGTTGCTTAATAAACTAGATAAAACACAAACATTAGTTGTTGTAACACATAAGCCTGTAGTGCTAAATGCAGTCGATAGAATAATAGTATTAACAAATCAAGGGATAGTTATGGATGGACCAAAAGAGTTAGTTTTAGAAAAACTAAGAAATCCACCACAACCTCCACAAAACATACAATCTCAAGGTGTAAAATGAAAGTAAATCTACCATATATGATAAAGATAAATCCAATATTCTTAGTATTTTTGGCTTTATTTGTATTAATTATCCCATTTGTTAGTTGGGCAAACTATGCTGAATTGGAACAAATATCACATGCAACAGGTAATGTAATAGCTACAACTAAAACACAAGAGATACAATCAGCAAATGATGGTGTTATTGAAGATATATTAGTTAGCGAAGGACAACATGTTAAAAAAGGCGATCTGCTTATACGGTTAGAAAAATCTCAATATAAAGCAGCATATGATTCAACTATTGCTAAAGTAGCTGCTCTTCAAGCTGCACTTACAAGGCTAAGAGCTGAAGTTTATGGTAAGCCACTAATCTTTCCAGCTATTGTAAAACAATTTCCAGAATTTGTATCAACCCAAACAGAACTATTTCATAGAAGACAGTTAGCACTAAATGATGAGATATCAGCTATTAATGATTCTTTAGTTTTAGCCCAACATGAACTTGATCTAAATCTACCTTTGGTTAAATCAGGAGATGTTGGAGCGGCTGAAGTTATAAAACTAAAAAGACAAATAGCGGATCTAAAAGGTCAAATGCTCAATAAGAAAAATAAGTATTTTCAAGACTCTCAAGCAGAGATGACAAAAGCTGAAGAGGAACTTTCCACGAAAGAACAAGAATTAGCAGATAAATCTGTAACACTTGATAGATCAGTAATAGTTGCTTCAATGGATGCGATTGTAAAGAATATTGTAATAACGACTAAAGGAGCTAAAGTTAAACCAGGTGATGTGATACTTGAATTAGTTCCATCTGGAGATGAACTTATAGTTGAAGCAAAACTAAACCCAGCTGATATATCATTTGTAAAAGTAGGGCAAAAAGCAGCTGTTAAACTTGATGCATATGATTATAGTATATATGGAATCTTTAATGGTAAAGTAAAGTATATTAGCCCAGATACATTAGTTGAAAAAACTTCACAAGGGGATAAATATACATTTAGAGTTTGGATATCACTAGATACAAAAGAACTTATGGCTAAAAATGGAAAAACAATAGAGATAGCTCCAGGTATGACAACGCAAGTTGATATAGTTACAGGAAGCAGAACTGTACTTAGCTATTTAACTAAACCAATCACAAAAACTCTCTCTGAATCATTTCACGAGAGGTGAGTGTTTGTAAAATTAGATTAAAAGAAAGGGAGGAACACCCCTGTATCTTTAGCTACAGTCCCTACTTATCTGGAAATAGTTCAGGAATAATCCGTGAAGCAAAATGAGAATTAAATTTTAATCTTAACTTGCCTCTAGGTGTATCAGATTCAAGATATTGCATTTGGAGTAATTTGCTAATTAAAGTTGTTGCTGTTCTCTCTTTTTTACCTATTATATTTTGTACGCGACCTCTTTCAATTTCTCCACTAATTAATAGTTCTTTAAAAATTAATTCTGAATACTGTGGTAGAGATTCTGTATCGAATAATCCTTCTTGAGATAATCTTACATACTTGTCTATATTTGCACCAAGAGAATCAATTTGAAGGTATTTTCCCATATATTCAACTTGATCTAATGCTGTTTCTAGCATAAATTGTAAAAAATATGCTAACCCTCTTTTTGATAATGGACCTCGTCCATCTGTAACTCCTTGCACAGGCATATCTGCTAAAGCTAAATATTCTTTATATTCCCTCTCTCTCTTTGATAATCCTCTAGATATATTCCATAGCCCATATCCTTCTATATTAATTGTATTTAATATATTGTCTAAAAATAATCGAGATATTCTTCCATTTCCATCCAAAAATGGGTGAATCCAAACTAATCTGTGATGTGAGCATAAAGCATGTATTAACTGAATAGCTTTTGATTGATGCAGTGATCTTTTGTATAACTCTTGATATTCATTTAAATAATGCTCAATAAACTTTGTATCTGGGGGAGTATGTTTGCCAATAGCAACATTCATATCTCTTAATTCCCCTGGTATCATAGTTGCTTTTAAATTCTCATGTTTGATCTTTAGAAAAGATTCCATGCCTTCTTTTGAATAAAATTCCTTGTGAATATGTAAAAGTATATCACTTGAATATGGATTCTCAAATTGATGAGATACCTTTTCAAGACTTCTTTGTACATCAATATGAACTAGTGATAAAACTTGTAAGGTATGTTGCCTTGTATCATTTGAAAAATCTTGATTCATTGCTTTATCAATATCAATAGGGTGTGTTCCCTCTGATTCAATTTTATTTGAATAATAGCTATTCGTTTTTCTTAAAAGTTCTTTGATTCCATTTGTAATAAAAATATTATGAGTGCCTTTTAACATAGCACTTTTTATACAAACCTCCTCGGCTAAATTTAAAATATTATTATCAATCGATCCATCTAATTCAAGTGGAATAATAGGTGCAAAACTCATTAACAACTCCTTGTTTAAAAGTATATCATATTGAAATATTATTGCGGCTATTTTTGCGGTTATAAAATAGATAAAACCATTTATCCATCTAATCTATTATGATTTATATTATTTTATATTGCGGCTATTTTTGCGGTTATAGTTTTAATACATCAACCACCTAATAATTCCAAAAACCCTCACAAACTTATCTAATTTATTATCACCCCATTACTTCCTCGTTCCACAAGTCTTGTTAATTACTATGTAGTGAAGTATTTACTTTGGTTGGAGTTGATATTAGCTAGTGATTGTTTGGTTGCTGGCTTGTACATTTAGGTTAGTATCAAATTAAGTAGCTGGAAGGAAAATTCAAGAAAGTGTCATCCAAAGTGTCACCCGAGTAAAGCTTAAAAAATAAACTAATTTTAGAAAGTGTTGTGAAGTTCGATTGTGTAGGTGTTTGAAAGTGGTGGGTCATCCAGGACTCGAACCTGGGACCACTCGGTTATGAGCCGAGTGCTCTAACCAACTGAGCTAATGACCCATTCAAAATATTAGCTAGTTTTGGGCTGGAATTATATTTATTTATCTATTAATTTCACCTTAAATAATGGAAATATTTGATAGAATCTCGTTTATGAAAGAGATATACTTTATAACAGCTACAAATACAAACGTTGGTAAAACAAAAGCTTGTGAGATTTTTTTAGATAAGTTTGCAAATGAAAATAAAAAAGTAGGTTACTTTAAGCCAATTGAAACTGGAGTTAAAGATATTCCAAGTGATGGTGCAAAGCTTTTAGCATTGGTAAAAAAATTAAATCCTGATTTTGATGTTTCAATAAACGATGTTGTTCCTTTTCAATATAACCTTCCTGCAGCTCCTTTTGTGGCAAGTAATCAATCTTTTATTGATCCTAAGGCTATTAAGCTTAAAATGGA
This sequence comes from Desulfosporosinus sp., assembly GCA_020719775.1. Taxonomy (GTDB): domain Bacteria; phylum Campylobacterota; class Campylobacteria; order Campylobacterales; family Arcobacteraceae; genus CAIJNA01. The sequence goes on from DYPS01000016.1 coordinate 6,651, forward strand.
GTATCTTTTAAGCTTTTGTGATATTTTGATTGTTGAAGGTGCTGGAGGATTGATGGTGCCTATAAATAAAAATTATTTTATGATTGATTTAATTCAAGAGCTAAATCCAACCAATACTTTTTTAATAGTACCCACACATCTTGGAAGTATAAATGATACGTTATTGTCTTTAGAAGCTTTAAAGAGTAGAAATATTAAGCATAAGTGGTATTTAAATTTATACAAAGATGAAGAAAGTTTTTATACTATAACATTTCCGTTTTATAAAGCATATTTTGATACACTACATTTTTTAAAAAAAGGGATGAAATGAAAGCTATATATATCTTGTTATTATTTGTGCTGACCGTGTTTGCAAATGATTTTATAGAAAAAAAAGTTCAAATTAAAAACACAACCGCAAGAGAAGCTATTATCGATCTTGGTAATTTAAAAATTGGTCAAAGTGGAATTATTCTTCATATCGAATCTGACGGAAAGCCAGTAATAGTCTCATATGGTATCATTTCCTCATCAGATAAAAATAGCTCAGTTATTTCATTGAGATTTAAAGATGTTTTATTGCAAGATGCATTTCCTAAAACAAATCTTAAACCAAAAGATGGTGATATTTTTGTGCTTAACCATCTTTATAAAAATAGTATGATTGTGGCTCCAAATTTTGAGGCATTGTCAAAGGTAAAAGAAAACTTTGTGGGGCTTAATTTTATAGATAGTGATTTTTTTGCTGCCTATTTAAAAATCAATAATAATCCAACCCCAACAAAAGAAGATATTAAACAATTTGCTTATCAAAATGACCTAGGAAGAGTATTTGTTGTTGTCGATAAAATGATTTATGTTGTAGATATGGTTTCATTTCAAATTGTAGATGCAAAACCATTAATATATAATGACAATACTTTTGCTAGTCCTTTTTATGCAAATATTGATAACATAAAAACTGCAGCATTTAACTTTTTTGGTGCAAAAGAGATTCTAAATTATGATATGTACTACAAAAAATTATTAGGATTGAAAGATGGAAAATAAACATTTAGAAGTACTAAAAAATATCGTTGGTGAGGAAAATATCAAGAGTGATAAGGCGCACATGATAGCTTATAGTTATGATGCAACTCGAACTCGATTTGAGCCAGATGCTGTAGTTTTTCCAAAAGACAAGCACGATATCAGCGCTATTTTAAAATACTGTAATGAAAACAAAATTATTGTAGTTCCAAGAGGAGCTGGAAGTGGATTTACAGGTGGAGCATTACCTGCAAGTGGTGGAATAGTGCTTTCTCTTGAAAGACATATGAATAAACTTCTTGAAATAGATATGCAAAATATGGTTGCAGTTGTACAACCTGGACTTGTAAATATGGACTTACAAAAAGCTGTTGAGGCTGTAGGGCTATTTTATCCTCCAGATCCTGCGAGTGAAGAATACTCAACACTTGGTGGAAATGTAAGTGAAAATGCAGGTGGAATGAGAGCTGCTAAATATGGGATTACTAAAGACTATGTTATGGCTTTAGAAGCTGTTTTACCAAATGGTGAAATCATAAAAGCTGGTAAGAAAACGATAAAAGATGTCGCTGGATACAATATTGCTGGTATTTTGATAGCAAGCGAAGGAACTTTGGCGGTTATAACTGAAATAACTCTAAAGCTTATTCCAAAACCAAAATACAAAAAAACATATATGGGAATATTTCCAGATGTAACTAGCGCGATGAATGCTGTTTTCAAATCACTAGCAAGTGGCGCAAGTCCTGTTGCTATGGAATTTTTGGATTCTTTGGTAATACAAGCGCTAAAAGAAAAACTAAAAGTAGAGCTTCCTGAATTTGCTGGTGGGATTTTAGTTGGTGATGTAGATGGAAGCCTTCCGGATGAAATCACTTATCAACTTGATGTTTTGGAAGAATCATTTAAAGAAAATGGTGCGAGTGATTTTATAATTGCAGCTGATGATGCTGAAGCTAAAAAGTTATGGTTTGCAAGAAGAAATGCTTCGCCTGCTGTTACTATTTTTGGTACAAAAAAACTAAATGAAGATATTTCTGTTCCTAGAAGTAAGCTTCCAGAAGCACTTGAATCGATTTATGCAATTGGCGATAAATATGGATTTAAAGTTCCTTGTTTTGGGCATGCAGGTGATGGAAATATCCACGTAAATGTTATGGTTAAAGATAAAAATAATGAAAAAGAGATGGAAGATGGGCATAAAGCGATCGAGGAAATTTTCCAACTTGTAGTTGATATGGGTGGAACTTTAAGTGGTGAACACGGAATAGGAACTAGCAAAGCTCCTTTTATGCATATTGCATTTAGTGATGCTGAGATGGAACTTTTTAGAAGCATTAAAAAAGCTTTTGATCCAAATAATATTTTAAATCCATTTAAAATGGCACTATAGAATACCAAGAAAATAGACTATATGTATAAGCAAAAACTAATTGTGTGTATAAAAAGAATATATGATTTTTTTGATGACGATACTTTTTATTATGCAGCAAGCCTTAGTTTTTTTACTATTTTCTCAATACTACCTATTTTGGCACTTATTATAGCCATAATGTCCACCTACGATATTTTTTTATCACAAATTCAAATGTTTTTATTTTATGTTCTCGATTTTATAAATCCAACTCATTCTGAAGAAGTAGTGTTATTTATTGAAAAATTTTTAGTTAATATAGATAAGCTAGGTACTCTTGGATTATTTTATCTCCTTTTTGTATTTACTATGTTCTTTAAAGATTATGAAAATATTATAAGCAGAATTCATGGAACCCAAAATAGATCTTTTTTTGCAATGATCATTTTATACATTAATTTTATATTACTTATCCCTTTGGTTTTGTTTTTATTTACTATTAGTGCTGCTTTTTTTGAAAATGAATATCTAATGGGTATTTTTGATTTTTTCTTGGGTGGTGTTTTTCTGACTTATATCTTTATGATCTCAATAAATAAGCAAATTGTATTTAAAGCAGCATTTTATTCTGCATTGTTAACGTTGGTTGTTCTTAAATTAACAAAAATGTTATTTTGGTACTATATCCTTTACTCGACAACTTATAGCACAATCTATGGAACACTTAGCGGATTGGTATTTATGTTTTTATGGATATATATATCTTGGACTATTTATCTTTATGGAATAAAAATTTGTCATAAGTTAAATATTGAGTATTCATAATAGAAAACTTTTAAATTAGGATTTTTATGGAACTTAATGAACACAATTTAAAAAGAGTAAAAAAAAGTATTTTTACTATTTCTATTATTTTTGTTTTATTTCTATTGTTAATATATTTTATTATAGCAACTATTACAGAATATAGAAAAATTCCTTCTCTAGTCTCTTCTCGTTTAGATCTTGCCATAAGAGGTGATGTTTTAAGTAGTGATAATTTTAAAATAGCAACCTCAAAAAAAGTTTATACGGCTAGCATGAATACAAAAGCTCTTGATTTGGATAAAAAAGAGTTATTTATAAAACTTTTCTCAATTTATAGCGATATTGATGAACACATTATAAGAAATAAGATTGATAATTCTTTGAAACATCCTGGGCATTTAACAATTAGTAGAGGTATTTCTTCAAGATCAGCAAAGAATCTAAAGCTCTTAGCGCGTAAATTAATTCGCCTTAAAGTATTTCAAGGGATCAAAATTAATAATTCTCATATTGTTCATGGTCTTAATATTTTTGAAACTGGGGAAACAAGAGATTACCCATATAAAGACACTTTAACACCAGCAATAGGATACGTAAGAAAACTAAATGATACAAAAGGAAAACTTAGAATAAATGGAGTGAAAGGATTAGAAAGACACTATAATAATCAGTTGAATAATATTAAAAATGGAATATTAAAAGGAGAGAGAGATATTTCATCTAATATTATATTTAATCGAGATTCACAAATTGTGACTAGAAAAGATGGTGATGGATTGCTTTTAAATATACCACTAAGATTACAAAAAAATATTGAATTAATGTTGGATATCTATAAAACAAAACTTGGAGCAGATGAAATTATTGTATCTGTTATAGAAACAAAAACTGGGAATGTTCTTTCTCTAGCAACATCAAATAGGTTTGATCCAACAAGCATTAAAGCTGATGAGATTAAGCATCTTAATGTTAATGCTATTGAATATCAATATGAACCAGGTTCTGTTATGAAACCAATTTCAATTGCTTTGGTTTTAGAAAAAAACAAAGCTAATACGCATGAGCTTTTGCCTGCATACAATAACACTGGTCCTAGAAATAGCAATGGAGAATTTCCAAAAGGGAAAATTCGTGTAGATGGATGGGAGATTTCAGATGATCATCAATTCAAGTCAAATTATCTTACTATTGAAGATATTGTTGTAAATTCAAGTAATATAGGAACTCTTCTTCTTGCTAATAGGCTTACAGGGAAAGAGCTTCGAGAAGGATATGGTATGTTTGGAATTAATAAAAAAACAGACATTGATTTACCTTATGAAAAAATTGGTTATCTCCCCTCTCTTGGTCAAATTTCTTCTCGTGAACAATTGGGTAGACTGAATATATTTAAATCAACTATATCTTATGGACAAGGGATGACAACAACATTTATGCAACTGCTCAAAGCATATAATGTTTTTAATAATGATGGAGAAATTGTAACACCATCAATTGTCAAAAAAAGTATTCCTAATTCTTCACATAAAATTTTATCAGATAAAACTACTAAGGTAATGAAGGCTCTTCTTGTTAAAACCGTTCTTGAAGGTACAGGTAAAAATACAATCTATGAAGGATTGGAGATTGGTGGGAAAACGGGTACTGCTAATATCGCTGGGAAAGGTGGTTATCAACAAAAATATATGAGTAGTTTCTTTGGATTTGTTAATGATAAAGATCATAGATATACAGTTGGGGTAATGGTAAATAATCCAATAGCTACAGGAGAACATTGGTATTATTATTATGCATCAAATTCGGCCGTACCTGTATTTAAACATATTGTTGAGATTATGGTTAAATTAAATTATTTGAAACCTGCTGTTGTTTTTAAAGAGACTGAAACTAATCTACCACTCTTAACGCAAGAATAATCTATTTTTGATATAATCTCTTCAAATCAATATAAAGGAACAGATAATGTCTAGAGGACGAAATATTAAAGAATATAATTTAACAAAAGAGGAATTGAGTAAATTAGCTTATGCAAAATTTACAACTTCAAAAGGGGAAATTTTAGTAAAATTGACTCCAGAATTTACACCAATTGCCGTTGCTAATTTTGCTGCATTAGTAAAAGATGGATTCTACAATGGACTGAATTTTCATAGAGTAATAGGAGGATTTATGGCACAGGGTGGTTGTCCAAGTGGAACAGGAACTGGTGGACCAGATTGGACAATTAAGTGTGAAACTAAAGGTGAGGGACAAAAGCATAAAAAAGGAACGCTTTCTATGGCTCATGCTGGACCAAATACTGGTGGAAGTCAGTTTTTTATCTGTTTTGTGTCATGCCCTCATTTGGATGGGGTTCATACTGTATTTGGAAATATTGAATCAGATGATTTGGAAAGCTTTAAGGTATTAGATAGTATTAAACAAAATGATCTTATAGAAAAAATAGAAATTTTAGAAACAAAATAAAAAGTAAATAATTTTGGAAAAGGTAAAGATTTTTAAGAATCTTTTTTAAAGTTAAATTTATATTTCATATGATAAAGTATGCGAAATTAAATTAAGGAGAAATAAAATGGCAGTAAGAATTACAGATACGTGTATTAGTTGTGATGCTTGTTTGGATGAATGTCCAACAGAATCGATTGTTGATAATGATGAAAATCCAACAGGTGAGGATATATATTATGTAAATGCGGATACATGTTCTGAGTGTATTGGAGATCATGATACACCAGCTTGTGCTGAAGCTTGTCCAACAGAAGGGTGTATTGTTTGGGATAGCCCTAAAACTGAAGGTGCAGTTGACGGAAAACCTTGTATCGAAGAATAATCATTTTTATATAGAAATTAAAGGTGAGGGTTTTCCTCACCTTTTTTTTTCTTTTTTCTTTTATCATCTAAGATTATTTATAGGTTCAATTAGATACAATGGCAAAATTTTAAAACGGAGACATCAAAATGGAACAAACATTATCAATTATCAAGCCAGATGCGGTAGCAAAAAATGTTGTTGGAAAAATCTTAGATAGATTTGAATCAGCAGGACTTAAAATAGCGGCAACAAAAAAAATTCAATTAAGCAAGGCAGATGCTGAAGCTTTTTATGCGGTTCATAGCGAAAGAGGTTTCTTTGGTGAATTAGTTGAGTTTATGATCTCTGGACCAGTTGTTGTTAGCGTTTTAGAAGGTGAAAATGCAATGGCAAAAAATAGAGAACTTATGGGTGCAACAAATCCTAAAGAGGCAGCTGTTGGAACAATTAGAGCAGATTTTGCTGATAGTATCGACGCAAATGCTGTTCATGGAAGTGATAGCGTGGAAAATGCTACAAATGAAATTAACTTTTTCTTTGCTCAAAGAGAAATTTGCTAGTCATTAGTAGATAGAAAATATATGAAGATAGAATTCAAAAAAGTACAAACTATAGAGAAAGAATTTGACATAAAGTTAGATTCAGTTGAATTTTCAGGTACTTTTTGTAGAATATCGAATAATTTAATCAAACTCAACTCAACTATTATTGGAAAACTAATGGTTGAATGTTGTAAATGCGGTGAAGAACACTATATAAACATTGATGAAAATCAAGACTTTGTTTTAAGTGATGGTGAGTTTTTATCAGAAAATGCAAGAGAAGGTGAGATGATTATAGAGATTGAAAATCATATAGTAGATTTTGATGAGCTATTATTAAGTGAATTAGAATCTATAAAATCTGATTATCATATCTGCAGCAATTGTCAATCAAATGACAATTTTATAGACATAGAATATTAAATAAAGGATAAAAAATGGCAGTACCTAAGAGAAGAGTGAGTCACTCAAGAAGTGCAAAAAGAAGAACACATTATAAGGTTACTTTAAAAAGACCGATTAAGGATACAGATGGAACATGGAGAATGCCTCATAATGTAAATCCTACAACTGGTGAATATAAAGCATAATGCTAAAAATTGCATTAGACGCAATGGGTGGGGACAATGGTCCCGCTCCTATTATGGAAGGTTTATTTTTAGCTTTAAGGCGAAATAAGAATTTCGTAGTAATAGCTGTTGGTAATGAAGAGTTACTACTACCTTTAATTCCTCAAAAATTCAAAGATAGAATTGAAATTCTTCATTGTATGGATGTAATTAGTATGTCTGATTCGGCTACTGATGCATTAAAGAGGAAAGAAAGTTCTGCCTATATTGCTATTGAATTAGTAAGAGAAGGAAAAGCTCAAGCTTTTGTTAGTGCTGGACACAGTGGTGCTAGTATGAGTTTGGCTACTCTTAGAATAGGAAGAATTAAAGGTGTTAGTCGTCCTGCAATAGCTACGCTCATGCCAACTGTCGACAAGAATACTCTTGTTTTGGATGTTGGTGCAAATGTAGATTGTGATGCAAAAAATTTAAAAGAATTTGCAATTATGGGAAATGTCTATGCTCAAGATGTATTGGGGATAGAAAAACCATTAATTGGATTACTTAGTAATGGTGAAGAAGAATCAAAAGGAAATGAAGTAACGAAAGAAGCTTTTAAATTACTTGAAAATATGCCAAACTTCATAGGAAACGTTGAAGGAAATGATATTTTTAATGGTTCTGTAGATGTTGTAGTTTGTGATGGATTTATAGGTAATATCATGCTAAAAACAGCAGAAGGTGTTGCAGATACTATAGGAAAAATTATTAAACAAAATCTAAGAAGATCATTGGTTTCTATACTTGGCGCAGTTTTAATGAGAAAAGTATTTAAAGGCCTTAAGCTAAAAGTTGATTATGCAGAATATGGTGGAGCTCCGTTACTTGGGGTAAAAGCACCTGTTATTATAGCTCATGGAAAATCAAATGCAAAAGCTATGCAAAATGCTATATTCCAAGCAGTTGCATCTGCGCAATCAGATCTCAATATAAATATAGAATCAAATCTTAATAAATACAAGGATTTATAATGTTCGCTTCTTTTAGGTCTATTGGTGCTTACGTTCCTGAGGAGATAAGAACAAATCAATGGTTTTGTGACAGAATGGATACCACAGACGAATGGATTGTAAAAAGAACTGGAATCAATGAGCGAAGAATTGCCTCTTTAGGTCAAAACACAAGCGACTTGGGTGTTGAAGCTGCAAAAATAGCGATCCAACGAGCTGGGATTGATGTGAATGAAATTGACTTGGTTCTTTGTGCCACAATTAGCCCTGATTATATGTGTATGCCTTCGACTGCTTGTTTGATTGCTGATAAATTAGGACTTCATGAAGCTATGGCATTTGATATTAGTGCAGCTTGTACTGGATTTGTTTATGCACTTAATATTGCTAAAGCATTTGTTGAGTCTGGAATGAAAAAGAATGTTCTGATTATTGGTGCTGAAAAATTAAGTTCAATTGTAGACTATACTGATAGAACAACTTGTATGTTGTTTGGAGATGGTGCTGGTGCTGCAATTATTTCAGCAACAGAGGATAGAAATAAAGCAATTATCGATGTAAGATGTAGCGCTGATGGTGCACAAAGAGATTTACTGTTAACGCCAGGAGTTACATCAGGCGAAAAACAATTTATGCAAATGAAAGGTAATGAAACTTTCAAAGTTGCTGTTAGAACTTTAACAAGTGATGTTATAAAAATTCTTGAAAATAATAAAATGACAAATGATGATATCGATCTTTTTATTCCACATCAGGCTAATTATAGAATCATTAAAGCAGTTAGTGATGCTTTGGAATTTAAAGATGAACAAAAAGTGTTAACTGTGCATAAATATGGAAATACATCTTCTGCTTCTATTCCGATGGCAATTAATGATTGCTATGAAAGTGGAAGATTAAAATCTGGAGATACCATGTTACTTGATGCTTTTGGTGGCGGATTAACTTGGGGATCAGCACTTCTAAGATTTTCTCCGACTAAATAGATATACTCTATCTATTTAGCTTAAAAGAGCTTCTTGATCTTTCAAGTTGCTCTTCTTCATCTGTGAAGTATTTTTCAACAGTAGCTGTTGGATTTACATATAAAATAGAATTATCAATGCTTAATTGAAAAATAGCATAATACGGAATTTTACAAAGAGATCCGAAACTCTCTTCACCAAAACCAGCTTCGAAAGTTATATGGTTTTCATATAATTCTAAACTTTGTAATGTGTAATTTGCAAGAGAAAATAGTGTATACGGAGTAAAATATTTTTTAATAGTGCTTGGAATTTCAGGTGAAAAGACAACACCACTAAGGTTTGCAGTGATAGAAAAATCTTTTTCTTCTCTTTTTAAAAAATCAAGTAATTCTTTAACCTGTTTTGATGTTATATCTCGATATTCTTTCTTATTAATGATGGAATGTATCATTATTATCTCCTTTTATTATAAAGTCACTTATTATATCAAAATCTATCATAGCATTTAACAAGGAAATTTTTGAAGATTTTAAAAGCATTTTAGGAGTAATATCTTTTTCAGTTAGAAGACCATTATCAAGATACCTAGCTTTGGTTGTTCCGTGTAAAAGGGGAGATTTTGGGGTAATCCATTTACCTTTATGAAAGATTGCTATATTTGCAATAGATGTATCGGTAATAAAACCATTTTTGATAATAATAATATCATCACATTCTTCTTTTTTTAAAAATAAATTATTTAACAAATCTCTATTAAGCATTTTGTGATTATAATCTATCATATCATCAAAAATTAATTTAAATGAGTGAATTTTTCTTTTTTCGTACGGTAAATAGCTTATACTTAATATGCCATTTTTATCATAAATCAGTTTGCATTTCAATAGTTCTTCACTTGGAGGATAGAGATACTCCTCAAGATGAAGATTTGATCCAATTGCTTTTGCAATTCTTCTTTTATGATAAGAAAGATTGAAAGTTTCAAAATCTTTACATTTTATTGTTTCAAAAAAGATTTCATTCATGGAATATAAATCTTATCTAGTAGTTCATTATATTCTTCATGTGGGTTACTTTCAATTGTAATGCCACCACCACTTTTGTATATAAATTGATAAGTTTCATCATTAGATGGCTCAATAAATCTTATTAATACAGCACTATCGATTGAAATTCCATCATAAACTCCCCAAATGCCCGTAAAATATCCTCGATTATACTCCTCTATTTGATGTATGATTTCAATAGTTTTCTTTTTTGGAGTTCCTGTAATGCTTCCAGCTGGCAAAAGATTTATTAAAATATCACCAATTTGACTATGCCAATTATTTTCGAGTTCCCCACTGATCACAGAACTAACTTGTAAAAGATTTTTTTCTCCAGCTTGAATCTCCTCAATATATCTAAAATTATCAACTTGAACATTTTTGGCAACTTTATTAAGGTCATTTCGTAATAAATCAACAATCATAGTATGTTCGGCTAATTCTTTTTCGTTTGTTAAAATTTTTTCTTTAGCAAAGTTAATATTTGCATCAATTGTCCCTTTCATGGGAAAAGTATAAATTTTATTATTTTCGATTTTAATAAATGTTTCAGGTGAAAATGAAACAAATAAATCTTTATAATATAATTTATATTTAGCTGAAGCATTTTTATATATTTCCAAAAGGGTATGATTTGATTTTATTTTAGTTTCGGCAGTAAGATTTAGTAGATATGTATTGCCAGCCTCGATTTCCTTAATAGTTTTTTTAAATTTTTCTTCATATTCTGCAAAAGGGAGAGGATACTTTTCTAGTGTTATATTATTGAAATTGTTTTTAGTTTCAAATGAAAATTGAAGATCAATTGGTAATTTATCTAAAGGAATCACATCCCAAAATTGTAAATCATAACTGATGCAAAAGAAAAATGGTTTTTTTTCTGTTCCAAAATTATTAAGTGTTGCTTGAAGATTCAAATAAATGCCTTACTTTTTGAGAATTATATATTGAAACTGTTGTGAATATAATTAATAATTGAATGATCTTGATGTAACTTTCTGTTACAATGAATATCTCAATAGAGAATTTCAAAATATAAGTAAGAAAAAATTTAAATAAATTTTGATAGCATAAGGCTTATTCATCTGACAGTTCGAAAGAATTGTTAATTATAGGGGGAAATATGGAACATATGGATTTTGCACATCCTTATTTTGGGGCTTTTGTGATGTTTGTTGTCACATTTGGTGCTTTTACTGCAACAACTATGCTATCAAGGTTTGTTAGCCGAAAACTTGCTCGTCTTGATACGGAAAAATTAAAATGTACTATTTATGAGTGCGGACCTGAAGTTACAAAACAGCCCAATACTATATCGGTACAGTTTTATTTGATGGCTTTATTATTCATACTTTTTGATGTAGAAATAATATTTATGTTTCCATGGGCTGTAAACTTTAAAGTTCTAGGAATGTTTGGTTTTGTTGAGATGATACTATTTATTGTTCTTCTTGTAATTGGATTTGTATATGCATGGAAAAAAGGAGCTTTAGAATGGCACAGCATGAAGTAAAATATTTATCAAATGGTGGTGCTCCTATTGCACTAACTACGATTGATAAGTTAGTAAATTTTGGAAGAAGTAATTCGCTTTGGCCTATGACATATGGTTTGGCATGTTGTGCTATTGAGATGATGGCGACAGGTGCTTCAAGATTCGACTTCGATAGATTTGGTACTATTTTCAGAGCATCTCCACGACAATCAGATGTTTTAGTCATTGCTGGTACTTTGACGAAGAAACATGCAGAATTTTTGAGAAGACTTTATGATCAAATGCCTGATCCTAAATGGGTTATCAGTATGGGAAGTTGTGCAAATACAGGAGGGATGTTTAATACCTATGCAACAGTTCAAGGTGCGGATAGGATTATTCCAGTTGATATTTATCTTCCTGGATGTGCACCAAGACCAGAAACATTACAATTTGCACTTATGATGTTACAAAAAAAGATTCGAAGCCAACCGTGTAGTTTGGCACAAAAAGCAAAAAGGTTAATATAATGAGAGCTTATCAACCAAAAAATAATGTACAAAAAAAATCGTATTATAATGACAGATTTTATGTTACCCCTACATTGCAAAAAAAATCTGTGTATGATGATTCAACTTTTAGTAATGATTATTTGAGCTTATCTAAGAAAATTGAAATTACTGAAGCATTTTTAGAGTTAGATCATTTAGTTATATGGATAGAACCAGAAGACAACATTGCTACTGTTAAGCATGCAAAAGAGATTTTAGCTTATGATTTACTTGTCGAACTTAGTGCTATTGATTATGTTGCAGCTAAAGGTGGATTTGAAATATTTTATGAGATGCTATCAACTTCTAAAAGAAAAAGACTAAGAATTAAAACTTTTATAAAAGCTGGAGAAGCTATAGAATCTATAAATCCACTTTTTAGAATGGCAGATTGGAGCGAAAGGGAGATGTATGATATGTTTGGAATTATTGCAAACAACCATCCATATATGAAGAGAATCCTTATGCCTGATGATTGGCAGGGGCATCCACTTTTAAAAACTTATCCACTTCATGGTGATGAAGCAGCTAGATGGTATGAGGTAGATAAAATTTTTGGAAAAGAGGCTAGAGATACTATTGGGCCTGAACAAAGAGATGCAGCAGCAATTGATAGATATGATACTACACGATTTTCAAGACTTGGACATGAAGTTCCATTTGGTGCAGAAATTAGTGAAGGAAATGAGCCTGATACACCAATAAGATATCAAGAAGATGGTGGAGTAAAATTATTTGGAATACCATTGGTCACACCATTTGATGAAATTGAAATTAAAAATTTAAAAGAGAGAAAATAGATATGCAACAAACAAATAGATTAAAACCTTTTTTTGAGAATATTGCATTTGAAAGAGAAGACAACACTATGGTTGTTAACTTTGGGCCACAACATCCATCTGCTCATGGACAGCTTAGACTTATCCTAGAACTACAAGGAGAAGAGGTTGTAAAAGCACATCCAGATGTTGGGTATCTTCATAGAGGTATGGAGAAGATGGGCGAAAATATGATTTATAATGAGTTTTTGCCCACAACAGATAGAATGGATTATATAGCGGCAACTTCAAATAACTATGGCTATGCGCTAGCTGTTGAAAAACTTCTTGGAATTGAAGCACCACAAAGAGCTGAAGTGATTAGAACAATGCTCCTTGAGCTTAATAGAATTATTTCTCATTTATTTTGGCTTGCAACACATGCTCTTGATGTTGGTGCAATGTCTATTTTCTTATATGCATTTCGAGAAAGAGAATTTGCAATGGATTTAATGGAAGATTATTGTGGAGCTAGACTAACTCATAGTGCAGTTAGAATTGGCGGTGTTCCCCTTGATCTTCCAAAAGGATGGATTGAGAATTTAGAAAAGTTTATGGAAATATTGACAGAGCAAATTAAGGTATATGAAGGTCTCTTAACAACCAATAGAATCTGGAGAATGAGACTAGAAAATATTGGAGTTATTTCAAAAGAGATGGCGAAATCTTGGGGATGTAGTGGTATTATTCTTAGAGGAAGTGGCGTGAAATGGGATCTTAGAAAAGAGATGCCATATGGACTATATTCTAAATTAGAATTTGATGTTCCGTATGCTGATACTTGTGATAGTTATGGAAGATATAAACTTCATATGGCTGAAATGTATCAATCTATGAGAATTCTAAAGCAGCTTATTCCAATGTATAGCGAAAGTGATACGCAGCTTATGGCTCATGCTCCGCAGTATATCTCTGCTTCAAAAGAGGAGATGATGACTCAAAATTATTCTTTGATGCAACATTTTGTACTTGTAACACAAGGGATGAGACCGCCTGTTGGTGAAGTGTATGTGGCTACTGAATCTCCAAAAGGGGAACTTGGATTTTATATTGTAAGTGACGGAAGCCCATATCCGTATAGAATGAAGCTAAGAGCCCCAAGCTTTTGGCATACAGGATTATTGCAAGATTTACTTCCAGGGCATCAGCTTGCCGATGTTGTTACTATTATTGGTAACTTGAATATCGTTTTTGGCGAAATTGATAGATAGAGGTATAAAATGAAAAGATATGATTTACGAAACCATGGTGAAAATTTTATACCAAGAATGGTTGAGCTTATGAATAGTGAAATCTCAGAAGAAGAAAATGGGATATTTTTATTTGAAGTTGGTGATTTTACAGCGATACAAAAAGTAGCTGATGTAGTTAAGGAAAATAGTTGGACTTTAATGAATTCTTTAAAATTCAACGAAGTAGATTGGACTGTAGTCATTAAAAAATCACAAGATAAAATGCTTCTTCCAGCTACAACAGAAGAAGAGTAGGAAAAATTGTGAGTAAAGTATTTTTTTCAACTTGGCAAGGTGAACTTGTAGATAATAGAGAGATCTCTTCTATTGAGGAATGGGCAGAGTCATCTGCGAAATTGCCAGTTGAGTATGATAAAGAAAATCACACAAAAGCATTTGTGGGTTGGGATGGATTTGCGCTTTTTACTTCAGATGTAGATGTTGTGAAATTAGCAGTTAATTATGCAAAACAATATCAAGAGTATAGTGAAATGTGTGGAAGATGTGCCCCTGGTAGATGGGGAGGAAGAATTCTTTATGATATGCTTGATAAAATTGCTCGTGGTGAAGGTGAACAAAGTGATTTAGATCATCTAGTTGAAATTAGTGATACTATGATGGTTACAAGTAAATGCGAGATAGGGAAAACAGTACCAGTGCCTATTTTACAAATGATCAAGTATTTCCATGATGATTTTCAAAAGTTAATTATTTCAAAAATAAAATCACCGTGGTATGAGATTGATGATTCAAGATATATAGCAAATATTACCGCACCTTGTACCGATATGTGCCCTGCACATATTGATATTCCTGCTTATATTGAAGGTGTTAGAGATTTGGATTTTAGTGCGACACTCAGTGCAACAAGAGAACATATGCCATTGGCACATACTTGTGGAAGAGTTTGTCCGCATCCATGTGAAACAGCCTGTAGAAGGGCGAATCTTGATGAGCCTATCTCAATTATGGAGCTCAAAAGAATTGGGGCTGATTATGAAACAGATCATAAATTAGAGTGGATTCATCCAGTGAAGGTTCAAAAACCACGAAATGATGGAAAAAAAGTAGCTATCATAGGAGCTGGTCCTGCAGGACTTACAGCTGCTTATTATCTTGGAGTGCAAGGGATTAGTGTTACTATTTTTGAAGAGTTATCAGTTCTTGGTGGAGAAGTTACTGTCGGAGTTCCTGAATATCGTATGCCTTTTGATAAATACAATGAAGACATTAAACTCGTAACAGAATTAGAAACAGTTACGGTTATTACAAATCATAGAGTAACAGCAGATAGACTTAAAGAGATAGAAACCGAATTTGATGCAACACTACTTGGATTTGGGGCAAGACTAAGTAAAGCCGTAAGATGTGAAAATGAAAATCCAAATCATTTTGGATATTGGGGTGCAATTGCGATGCTTGATAAGGTAAATCTTTGGCACAAATTTAAAATTGGAAGTCCAGCATCTAATGAATTAAAAGATAAAGCGGTTGTTTGTGTAGGTGGTGGATTTACATCAATGGATGTTGTAAGATGCTCTATTCGAGAAGGTGCAAAAAAAGTTGTGATGCTCTATAGAAGGGATGAAAAAACAATTATTAGAAATACAACGTTAGAAGAATATACAGAAGCAGTGGAAGAGGGTGTTGAATTTATTTTCCATAGTGCTATTAATAGAGTTATCGATGAAGATGGTGTGATTAAAAAACTTGTAGTCGATACTTATGAGATGGTGACACCAGAAGGTGGTGGACGACCAGAGCTTGTGAAAATTGAAGGTGGGGAATTTGAGATGGAATGCGATTATCTTATTCCGGCTGTTTCTCAAGCATCTGACTTACAGATTTTACCGAAAGAGTGGGAACTTACGATGACATCTTGGGGAACACTACAAACAAATGGAAAAGATTTTATGACAAATCGTCCAGGGCTCTTTGCAGCTGGAGATTGCGAATATGGGCCAATGACCATAGTTAATGCTGTTGGACAAGCAAGAAGAGCAGCTTCAGTTATGAGTCGATATATTTATGATGGAAAAGTAACTCTTACAGATGAAGAAATTATGGAAGATCATATGAATAAACTGAAGGTTTATAATAAAAATGAGAAAATCAAAGGTTGGATGCCAGGATTGCCTCGAGAAGTGAGTGAAAAACTCGAAACAGAAATAAGAAAAGATAATAACAAAGAGGTAAACCTAGGCTTTACTGCAGAGGAAGCTCAAGCAGAAGCTGAGCGATGTATGAGATGTTATTACCTTGGGATGGTGGCAGTATGAGTGAAAAAATAGAAAATAGAGGGAAATCAATCACTGTTACAATTGATGGAAAAGTATGCACTGGAGTTTATGGAGAAACAATTTTACAAATAGCTAGGAAAAATGATATTTATATACCAACGATGTGTTATTTACCAAAAGTTTCTCCAATAGCAAGTTGTAGAATGTGTGCTGTTAAAGTACAAGGAGTTGAAGGGAATATTCTAAGTTGTCAAGAAAAAGCAGTAAACGGTGCAGTAATAACAACAAATAACGAAGAATTAATGAAACATAGAACTAATATTATGAAGCTTTATGATGTTAATCACCCTTTACAATGTGGAGTGTGTGATAAAAGCGGAGAGTGTGATCTCCAAAATAAAACTTTAGAATTTAAGATTGATTCTCAAGAATTTGCAGCTAAAGATGAAAGCAGAAAACAAAAAAAATGGGGTGTATTAGGATATGACCCCCACCTTTGTATTATGTGTGAAAAATGTGTACATACGTGTAATGAAGTGATAGGAACAGCAGCACTTTATATTAAACCAGGTGGGTATAAATCAACTATTGATATTAAAATGTCAAGATGTGAGCAATGTGGAGATTGTATTTCGGTTTGCCCAGTTGGTGCATTAGTATCAAATCCTTACAAATACAGTTCAAATGCTTGGGAGAGTAGTCAAGTACCTGCTACTTGTGCTCATTGTAGTACTGGATGTCCACTGATATATGATGTAAAATATGGAACAACAATTACAAGAGTAAAAAATGATTTTGAATTTTCTACTCTTTGTGGCGCTGGAAGATTTGGATTTGGATTTGAAAATAAAAAAACTAGTAAATCCCCAGAAGATTTTATTGCAGCTGTAAATGCACTTAAAACTTGCAATAGTATTAAATTTAATTCATATATTACGAATGAAGAAGCAATGATTTTGCAACAATTAAAAGAAAAATTGGGAATCAAACTTATCAATGAAGATGCTTATAACTATAAAAAATTCTTAACTACATATAATAGTATGGTGGGAAGAAACTTGTATAGTGCAACAAATCAAACAGTTGCTTCAAGTGATGGAATCATTATAATTGGAACAAGAATTAGCAGGGATAATCCCGGTGTTAAATATAATATTAATATTGCAACAAAAAAACAACGAGCAGAATTTATCTATATGCATCCTGTTGATGATATTGCTTTATCTAATAAATATACCCAATTTATAAAATACGAAGTTGGCAGTGAAGAGGCTATTTTGGCAATGCTTTGCAAAGTATTTCTAACTAATACATCTGATAGTATCAAACAGTACTTTGAAGATCTTGACATCGGTTATCTAAGTGGAGAATCAAGCGTAGGTGAAGAGGAATTTGATCTTATTAAAACTAAATTTATTCGAAAAAAACAAAAAACAATTATTGTTGGAACAGATATTTATGGACATAAGAATGCTCAAAATATAGCAAAACTAATAGGGTTACTCGAAAAATACGGTGATTTTAAAGTTCTTGCAATGCCACCTCATACAAATAGTTTAGGTGTAGCATTGATTTGTGATCTTGATGAAAAAATTGAAGGTAAAGTAGTTGGATATAATGAACTTGGAGATTATGTTATCTCTAGTTGTGGTAGTGGAAACTTCAATACACCAGCTCTGAATCAACAAGAGGGAACATTTGCATCTATTGATTTAAAAGTTGTTAATACAAATGCTGCTCTTTTATTTGATGGATATTGTTTAAATGATTTGGCAAATGAAATTTTAGATGAAAAACAAAAATACACTATCGATTACACTGAATCTTTTGGCAAAATAAAAGAGTTTAGCAGTATAAAATTTGATGATCTAAAGAATGGCTTTGATAAGTATGGAAATGATTTAAGAGGGTATTTTTTAAATAAATTTGAATTAGAAACAAATGATGAAATACCAGATGAAATTGAAGAGCTTGAAACATATAATGGAAGTGTAATTTATAGATGTGAGCCTTTGCATCAGTTTAATAAAGCAACAGCTAAATCATTATTATTGCAATCAGACACTCATTTAAGAGGTAGTGCTGCATTTGCAACTTCTGCCAAAATAAAAGCAGGTGATATGGTGAATATTATGTATGGAGATCAAATAAGAACAAAAATGTTTAAAGTGGATACAAGTATTAAAGGGACAATAGCCTTTTATCCAACATTTGATGATGGATTAAGTGATGATTTGGTACTCTTGGGTTATAGATTTAAAAGAGTAAAAATTGAAAAGGTTGATGTTAGATGAGTGATTTGATTACTGTAAATATTGATGGTAAAGAGTGCCATGCAAAAGAAGGTGAATACATATTAAATGTTGCACGAGCAAATGATATATTTATTCCTGCAATATGTTATCTTACAAGATGTTCACCAACTTTAGCTTGTAGATTATGTTTAGTTGAATCTGGTGGAAAACAACTTTATGCTTGTAATGCAAAAGTAAAAGATGGAATGGAGATAACTACAAAAACTGAAAATATAGAAGCTGAAAGACAAGCTATTATGGAAGTGTATGATGTGAATCATCCATTACAATGTGGAGTTTGTGATCAAAGTGGAGAGTGTGAACTTCAAAACTATACACTTTATATGGGTGTTGATAAGCAAAATTATGCAGTCAGAGATGTTTTGAGGGAGACAAAAGATTGGGGAGTAATGAGTTATGATCCAGGCCTTTGTATAGTTTGTGAAAAATGTGTTACTGTGTGTAAAGACATGATTGGTTCGAATGCTCTTGGAACTATTTCAAGAGGAAGTGAAGTTTTAGATAAGAATTATAAAGACAGTATGCCAAAAGACGCTTATGCTATGTGGAATAAGCTTAATAAAAGTCTTATTGGTTTTGAAGAGGAAAAATGTATTGATTGTGGAGAATGTATTGCGGTGTGCCCTGTAGGAGCTTTGGTTAGTAGAGATTTTAAATATACTTCAAATGCATGGGAATTAATAAAAATACCAGCCGCAAATCCTTATAGTTCTGATTGTTCTTTGATGTATTATGAGGTAAAGCATAAGAGTATTAAGGATGAAACAAATAAAATTTATAGAGTAACAAACGATTCGCATTATACAAGTTTAAGCGGAGCCGCTAGATTTGGATTTGACTATAGTAATAGAGTAATTTCAAAAGATAGTTTTGCGTTTGCGAAGGCTGTGGAAGCATTTAAAAATTGTGAATCAATTATATTTAATAGTTTTATTACCAATGAAGAAGCGATAATTTTACAAAAATTAAAAGAAAAACTTGGTGTGAAACTGATTAATGATGATGCTTTGAAATATAAAAAGTTTTTAAATAATTTTGGATCAGTTAGTGGAAAATCACTTTATAATGGAGACTTAAATATGCTTCATAATAGTAATTTTGTAATTTCTATTGGAAGTTATTTTAAATCTGATGCTCCAAGTGTACGATATGGATTTAATAATGCTATCTCTTTAAATAAAGGTTCTGGACTCTATTTTCATCCACTTGGAGACAATACAGTTGAAGGATTTGGCAAAAAAGGAAAAACAATAGAGACAATTTTCCATGCCCCACTTTGCGAAGAGGCTATTTTATATCTTATCTTGGATATTTTCGGGAGAGAGTTACCAGCAGAGGTGGCAACTTACTTAGAAAGTTTAAAAGAGATGAAAACAAAAACTATCACCGAGGTTGTAAAAGAAAAGGTAACTGAAGTTGTAAAAGATGAAGAGAGTGGCGAAGAGAAAGAAGTAACTAAAGAAATATCTAAAAAGATTTCAACAGAAGTAAACTATCAAACAACGAAACTTCTTGAAATGATTGGAAGCGATGATAATTTACTTGAAACGATAGCCTCTATGAATGATAAAAAAGATAGTTATACTTTAGTTATTGGTGAAGATTTTTATGGTCACCCAGATAGTATAAATTTAGCAAAATTATGTGGAATGATTGAAAAGTATACTGACTTTAATGTAGTTATTATCCCATCATCAACAAATACTTTAGGTGTTGCTTTGCTATGTGATCTTGATGAAAAAGCGATAGGAAAAACTGTTGGATATAATATGAAAGCTGATTTTGAAATAAGTGCCTTGGGAGATGGTGATCTTGACATGCCAACTCTTAATCAACAAGAGGGAACTTTTGTTTCTATCAATAAAAGGGTAGTTCCAACAAATGCAGCTGTGAGTTATAGTGGATATACATTAAATGATATTGCAAATGCAATTTTAGATAGAAAAACAAAATATACTATCGATTTTACAAGTGAAATTTTTGAACAAGTACCATTTGAAAAACTTGAAAATCATTTTACAAATAGTATGGAGGAAAAAAGAGG